>JAQWEU010000001.1 GCA_028704755.1 Minisyncoccota bacterium
TGACCAACACGTACCAACTATCAACGGCGTAATATAGTAACGGAGAATCACACCTCCAGCAATGAGGATATTCATGCGTTATTAACTGCTCTTTATAGGAGATGCCATTCTCTTTCAAGTAATTTATAATCTTTGGATCCGCATCTTTAACGAATAATCCTGCGAATTCAACGACATGATCGGTGAATGAGCCGCTCTCATCGACTAAGTGGAAAAATGGAATATTGTTCTGTCTAGATATCTGGAAGTCATCCTCTCCATGCATCGGGTTTATATGGACAATGCCTGTTCCGTCTTCATCCGTAACAAAGCTCCCTATGAGCACTTGATAACAATTCCTAGGATCGATCTCTTTCTCATCATTGAAAGCTTTTTCCAAGTAACCGAACATCGGCTGATATCTCATACCAGCCAAGTCCCTTCCTTTGAATTCGGAAATTACGGCATAATCCCCATCCAGAACAGATAACCTGTTCTTTGCTAGGACATATTTCTCGCCATTATTCTCAACGAGACAATAGTCCATATTCTCATTAACTGCTAAGGCAAGATTACCCGGCAGAGTCCAAGGAGTCGTCGTCCAGACAAGGAAAGAAGCGCCTTCAAACCTATCAGATCCAATAATCTTGAATTTGACATACACTGACCTATCCCTCACTTCTTTATACCCCTGATTGACTTCAAAATTAGAAATAGTCGTAGCACACCTAGGACAATATGGAGAAACCCTATAATTCTTTTCCACAAGTCCTTTATTCCATAAGTTCTTCAGTACCCACCAGACTGATTCAATATAATTATTGTCCATTGTCGAATATGCCTCTGAATAATCAGCCCATCTACCGACTCTTTTCAACGTCTCCTGGAAATCGCTGACACAAGCGAAAACAGAACTCTTGCAGGCGTCATTGAACTTCCCTATCCCCAATTCCTCAATCTGTTTCTTGTTCTTGATGTCCAGCTCTTTTTCAATCAGATTCTCCACTGGCAGACCATGACAATCCCAACCGACTCGACGAGGTATCTGATATCCTCGCATCGTCCAGTACCTAAGGACACTATCCTTGATAGTGGTCGCTAAAATATGGCCATAATGTGGTTTTCCAGTGGCAAAAGGAGGGCCATCATAAAAACTATAATACTGTGCCCCTTCCCTGTTCTTTATTGATTTGTGGAATATATCTTCCTTTTCCCAAAATTCTAGTATTTTTTCTTCTTTATTCATATTTTTCTTACTTCCCCTGTTTTAATTATTTTACTGTAACCATCAAGTAGTTCCTGATCGCTCAAGCCGTTCAGAGTTCCTTCTAATAACCATAAAGGATTACTGTGAGAAACTATTAAAATCGTCTTATTATCATACTTTTTTTCCAGTTCATCAAGACATTCAATCACTCTATTCCGGCAATCGTTCCAGCTTTCTCCTTCTGGTGGAGCGATTTCGAAGGCTCTTATCTTGTCATTGTCATAATAATTCCAGACTTCTTTCTTATCTTTCTGGCAGAAGACCCCCCAATTGCTGTCCCTTAACCTCGCATCGTAAATAATCTTTTCCTTATCATGGTTGATAACTGAAGCTACTTCTGCCGCTGTCTGCCTAGTCCTTAAGGTATCTGAGCATATGATCAGATCAATTCCCTTATCCTTTAGATATTGACCAGCTTCTTTGGACTCTTCAATTCCCTTCTCTATCAAGCAACAAGGAGGAATATCGTCGGGGTATCCATAAACAATGTCTTTCTTTTCTGTCTGATGGATATTCTTTCCATGCCTGAGAAGGTAATATTCATTATTCAATGATTTTTTCATTGTCTTAAAAATAACATCTTTTATCTTTTTATTCAATCTTTTGGAATAAAAAACACTTGAAATTCAAGTGTTAAAATGTTTTCTATATCTATAGCGGATTTCGGGGACAGTAATGGTGAAATTTGCACCACTGCCATTCCCGTCTTCGCCTATGGATATATTTACCTTTCTCAGTATCTTTTTGCAAAAAGCAAGGCCGAAGCCAGTGTTCTTTCCATATCCTTCATCGAACATGATCTTTTTCTCATCTGTTGGTATGCCGCAACCATTGTCATGTATTTCGATAACTAGATAGTCGTGCTCCCTGAAAGAGCTGAACTTTATACGGTTAGCCCTGCCATGCCTGACAGCATTCTCGCACAAGTTGTAAAAAACTTTTTCAATAAGGCGATCGCTGAACAGCTCCAGGTCGTCGGGAATATCATTAATAACTTCTATCTTATACGATATCTGCCTCTTGATCTTCTCGATGATCGGATGGATTGCATTCCAATTCGGCTTTGAGTGTCCGAAATTGTAGTAATCTACCGCATAATTCAGGATATCAAGTGTCAATCTCTGACAATTAGAAATATTCCTTACCAATCCCCTGATCTCTGAATCCGATGTCGTGATATCAATAGCTTCTGCTGTCATTCCGATAACTGTCAGATTATTCTTGATATCGTGTACGCTGACACTGAACATCGCTCCGAAACTATCTATCATAGCCATCTCATTGAGAGCTCTTCTGTCTTCAACGATAGCTTGCAAGGACTGAAGAGTACTACCAGTCTTATCGCTAATGATAGCAGATTTTTCTAAATAGTAATCGGCTCCATTGTTGATTGCTTCGACAGCAATTACCCTATCATCAACTCCAGTGATTATCACGAAAGGAATGCAACTCTTTCTTACCTTCCTTACGTACTTAAGAAACGATATGCCATTGTCTCCGACAAGAGCGTAATCGCTAATTACAAGATCAAATGACTGGTTGTCAAATAATCTTATTGCTTCCTCAACCGTTGCAGCATAAACAACTTCTATTGGGGCTTTATGCTCTTCAATAGAAAATATTGTTAGCTCGAAGAAATTCTTGTCATCGTCCAGGTAAAGGATCCTCATCTTATCAATAGTCATCACTGCCTCCATTATAGGTACTATTTCCTAGCTTACAATCTTTTATGGAAAAGTCAATAAAAAAAGAGCACTAAATAGTGCTTAATCTCCTATAGTTCCTCTCGGGAACGATCATCTCGAACCTAGCTCCTTTTCCACTAACTCCATTTTCAATTATCTTGATATTCGTCATGGATAATACTTCTGAACAAAAGAACAGTCCGTACCCAGTATTATTACCAAAGCCTTTATTGAAAATCAGGTTCTTGCATTCCATCGATATGCCTATACCATCATCAACGATTGAGATCACAAGCGAACCTTCATGCAGATAGACTCTGAAACTAAGCATCGTAGCCTTTCCATGTGATAAGGAATTATCGATGATATTGTAAAAAACCTTTTCCAATAATCTGTCGGCATATATAGAAAAATTCTCTTTGAGATCGTTAACTATGCCGATTTTCGGACTGAATTGATCCGCTAACTTATCGATAATCGGACCAATTGGCTGCCAACAGAAATTGCAATTCTCCAGCTGCTGGTAATCGCCGAGAAAGCTTAGGAAATCCTCAATATTCTCAGTCGAATAAAGAATATCATCTAATTTCTTACTCAAATCATTAGTTTCGCCTATCGCTAACTTTGCTGAATCAACAGAAAGATTTATGATGGTCAGACAGTTCTTGATGTCATGTATAGTGATATCATAGGCCATACCTATCTTCTTCCTTATATCCGTCTCAGAATAGATCAGGCAATTATGCAACCTCTTCCTGATCACATTCTCTAGACGATAAAATAGATTATTGAAATTAGTATCCTCTCCTGAAAAGATATTCTGCTTTTCGAAATAGAAATTGGCTCCATTGTTCAAAGCCTCAATGGCAACATCCTTGCTATCAACCCCGGTCAAGAAAATGACAGGGACAGTGTTGCACCTACTACGGACATATTTCAAAAATTCGATACCGTTTTCTCCTGGTAAATAGTAATCGCATATTATAGCGTCGAAATGCTCAGCATTAAATACCTGCTTGGCACCACTAACATCTTTTGCGTTCACTATACTGAAATGAGGGAAATACATCATGGCATGCTCTTTTACGATATTGTAAAAGAATTCCTCATCTTCTAGATACAAAACCTTGTAATCAATCCTTTTTGATTGCTCTTCATTCATTTTTATCCACCTTTCAAAGTCCTTCCTTAAAAATACAGTTTTTCCTAGAAAAGTCAACACTACTCTAATCCAAGTTTTTTTGCCATTTCGAATAGATTATTCCTAGCGTTATTATCTTTCTGACAATTTATCATGCCCATACAATCAGCTTCTGCTAAATAGACTAGATCCTTCACCTTGGCAGGAAAGATCCTTTTCGATAAATCAGTCACTTCCTTTTCAGTGAACTTGTCATTATGGGTGAACATATGCTCAGAAACAAGGATAACGACTTTCTTAGCGATGTCCTTGGGCACTCCGATAGAACTTAAGAATACCTTTGTCGGAATCTTTCCTTCCTTGTCATGCCCTTTGGTAGTAATTACTCCATCAACCATCTTGGTGGCAATAGGCTTCCCCAAGTCATGGCAAAGGCAAGATAACATAAGGGTCAAAGCATCATCTTCGTCAAGGTTATGCCTCCTGCAAATTATCGCTCCCGCATCGATAACCATTTTCGTATGAGTCCAAGCATCACCTTCTTGATGCCATTTCGGGTTCTGCCCCACTCCTACTAAATCATCTATCTCTGTGTGTGCCTTTTTCAATATGCCCATCCCCCTTAAATATTCTATGCCGATACTTGGAACAGAGGAATTCAACAAAAGGTCTTTCCAATAGCTGAAACGGAAATCTTTTTTGAAATCGATCAGCAGCGATATGACATCTAGATCAGTAATATCCTTATCGATCCTAAATCCTAATTGACTAGCCAGTTGTATGGATCTGAAGATATTGAATATGTCTGATTTGAAAATAGCTTGGTCTGTATAACGTATAAAGCCTTGTTGGATATCAATAAGACCCTCGAAATAGTCCTTCAATTCCCCCGTATCAAGATCCAAGAAGAGCGAATCCAAGATAATGCCTTTGTTCCTTGCGGAATCCATCATTCCTATTTTCACAATAGATATTCCCACCCCTTCAAGATAGTAGATGCCCTTTTCTTTTTCATAGGCAATACCCATGCTCTTAAGGATATCTTTAAAACCTTCTTCTGAAATATCATATATTTCGATATCTAAGTTATCTGAGAATGAATCATATCCAAATCTTCGCAGGGCTTCGGATAAGGCAAAATCCTTTACAGCAAAAACTCTTCCTTTCTTCTTGACTACTTGATTGATCAATTTCGATAAGTTCCTTGAGATGATGTCTTCCATTTTTATATATGTTAATGATTATTGATTAAATCTTATCAAAATTAGGACTAAAAAACAATAAAAAAAAGAGGTAAAACCTCTATCTTCTGAAAGCATCGAAAAAGTCCAATGCTTTGGGGGCATAATAACATACCCCTTCCTGTCCACGAAGCTTCATCAGAGCTGCTTTAGCCGGAGGACAATACTGCCCTGCTTCTCCAGCATCCCCTTTAAATGGTGTTGTCGTCTTAAGACTGGCAAACCCATCACCTTCAAGGACCTCACAGAGAATAACCTCGATACCTGCTGAACTGGCATTCACGAATGCCACACTCTTTGGCACATTGAAGTGTGCTGCAAATATCTGGTCATTAACCTGATCCTTCTGCAACCAATAAGGTCGCAGTGGTTTGGCGGACTTTGCTCCGCACACGACCGAAGCGATTCCTTCGTATGGCAACATCTCTTCTGTCTTCAACATGATCTCGTACGCCATCTCCTGGATCTGTTCTGGGATATAGAATGCATCACTTCTCGTTATCCCTTTCGTCAGAGTAACAAAAACTGAGCTATCCCGCCTGCTCGTCTCAACGATATTTCCATCCTTCTTAAGGATAGAAATCATCTCTTGTCTCTCCTCAGGATCGGAGAGATTGATCTTTGCTCTTAGAATCATCTTGACCACCTTGACTGCTTTTAAAAAAACAGCAGCCCTGCTGAAACTTATGATCAAATAAATCTCAGCGGGGCTGCTCTTGAAAAAAATCAAAGAACTGCTCCGCATAATAATAAATAATAAGCAAAAAAACAAAATGCTTATTACAAGAACTGTTACCAATTCCTGCGATTAATATATAACAACAATATCAAATTATGTCAATACATTTTGAGTAAAAATAAAAGGCCTTTTGTTTTCGGCCTATTAAGAGTCTTAACGCCACTCTACGGCGATTTTGTAAGACTAGGAAGTTGGAAATGGGAGCCCTTTATTCATGAGACTCCAAGTATTAATGTCGTATACCGGGAAAAATCGGCAAGGTTTATTAGTCACTTTGCAGATGACTGGCCTTGAGCCAAATTTTTCCTTTGGAATGATCCAAACGGTCTCGAGATCAACGTTGTCAAATTCTTGACAGCACCTTTCATTTCGACAGACTTCTTCCAAGTGTTTTCCTCTGGGACTTTTGACGGCCCCGCAGAATCTTAGCTATACAAAAACTCTGCGGGACTGTCAATATCCCAAATATCAAGCTTTTAAGCTATTTTGTCAATGGGATATGACCCCTGATCACATCTTTTCTGGAGCAGAGATACCCATGGTCGCCAAGACGCTAGCAAGAGCTATTTTCGTAGTAACAAGAAGGGATAATCTTGCATTTCTTAAATGCTCATCATCTACTAAGCAATGGCATTCGTTATAGAACTGATGAAAAGCAGAGGCCAGCTCTAAGGAATATTGGGGCAATCTATGTACCTGATAATCAATAGCTGTATCCTCAATGATGTCTTCGAACTTCAGGATCTTCCTCATGAGGTCGATCTCTTTTCCGTTCGTCAGGATATCTCCTTCGATGTTCCTGATCCTGTCCTCATCCACGCCACTGGAATTAAGGATACTACAGATACGTGCGTGTGCGTATTGGATATAAAAAACAGGATTCTTATCTGATTGCTCCTTAGCTAGATCCATGTCGAAATTAAGATGAGTGTTAGCTGACTTCTGCAAGAAGAAGAATCTTATGACATCAGGGGGCAATTCGTCCAATAGATCGTCCATAGTTACTACCGTACCCAATCTTTTCGATATCTTTACAGGCTTCCCATCCTTCATGACAGTTACGAACTGGAGAAGTATTATATCCAATCGACTCCCCCCATCACTTTTGAATCCTAGCATCTCGACACCAGCTTTCAATCCCGCAACATCGCCAAAATGATCAGCTCCCCAGACATTGATCACCTTATCAAAACCCTTTTCAATAAATTTATACCTGTGATATGCCAAGTCACCAGCTAGATATGTCTTAGAACCATCAGACCTGACTATGACCCTATCCCTCTCATCACCATATTCACTAGTCTTCAGCCAAACAGCCCCCTCATCCTCATAGGTGAATCCGCCCTTTTCCAGACACATGACAACATCATCGACTAAACCTTTTTCATGAAGGATGGATTCTGAAAACCATTCATCATAATCGATCCCAAGATTATGTACTGTCTTCTTGATATAATCGTCAAGGACCAGCTTTGAAGCTTCCCTACCAATCTGATAAACGTCTGTAATATCTTTGAACCTACTATTGAGCTCATCTATATAATCCCCTGTATACTTCGCATCAGCATCTTTCAGGACTGAATGCCCAAGAGATAGTATCTGCTTACCATAATCATTGACGTAATATGCTTTTTCGACTTGGTATCCAGCTTTTTTAAGGACATTAGCAAGGACATCTCCGAAAGGTCCACCCCTTCCATTGCCTACGGTCAGAGGACCTGTAGGATTAGCAGAAACGAATTCTACCTGGATCTTTCTTCCGTTTCCAATATCTAATGACCCAAAATTCCCTCTATCATCCAAGATGGAATGCATTTTCCTGATTATATATTCATGACTTAGATAAAGATTGATAAAACCTGGACTGATCGCATCTATCCTAGAAAAAATATCCTTGAAATCCTCGACTCCTTCTAATTTATTCTTGATCTCCTGAGCTATTTCTATCGGATCAGATTTTTCTATCCTTGCAATCTCCATCGCAATACTCAAGGAGTAATCACCGTTACTATCGTCTTTCGGTTTCAGGACTTGGATGTTCGGGATAGCAAAATCAGAAAGAATCGACTCTTCTTGGAGCTTAGAGACTGATAATGCTACGATTTCCTTGATTTTCTTTCGTAAATTCATAATACTTGTAATAAATTAATTTCTGATACATTTCCATTTTAGCAGAAATTAGGATAAAATAAAATATATGAAGATATTAGCAGAAAATCGAAAAGCAAGTTTTGACTATGAATTCCTTGAAAAAATGGAGGCTGGCTTATCCCTTCTCGGACAGGAGGTGAAATCCCTGAGGATCAGAGGAGCAAGCCTTGCGGGGAGCTATATAACGATCAGGACAAATGAAAAAACTGAAAAGGCGGAACTATTCTGGATAGGAGGAGTAATCGCCCCATATCAAGTCACTAATCTTCATAATATAGCATATGATCCTAAAAGAGATAGGAAACTTCTTTTAAAAAGAGAGGAAATCGCTTATTTAACAGGGAAAATCAAAGAAAGGGGCTTGACTTTAGTGCCAATAATGGTTTATACTAGGAAACACAAAATCAAGATGGAATTGGCATTGGCAAGAGGTAAAAAAACTCATGACAAAAGAGAATCCATCAAGAAAAAGGATGTTGAGAGAAGAATGAGAGAAGAATTAAAAGCAAGGGGGTGATTCGCTTCGACAGAAATTTGAAAATAATAATGCAAGCCGAGTATTCTCAAATCTCGCAAAACTTTGAGAAAAAACAATAAGTGCAAACTTATTCGAAAAAGAACCTGCATTAGCATACGCTTAATGCTGTCTCCTCTACGAACTCCCGCCTAGTAGAAAGGGGCATAATATTTGTGGGATAGGTCATTCTCTTTGATTTAAGGATAACGATCGAAAATATATTAGATCCAGGTTATTCTAAATTTTGTTTGATTTTGCAAAATAGCCTGTAATCAAAATCAAAATAAGCTTGTAGATTTATTATTTAATACAATTTTTGGACGCGAGTTCATTACTCGCCACCTCCACATAAATATTACTTTTAAAATAATTTGAATAAGAAACCATTATACAACAATCAAATAGCAGCCAAGGAAGTGCGCTTAGTCACTGAAGACGGAGAACAATTAGGAGTAATCTCAAAAGACGAAGCCCTTGCAATGGCGAAAGAAAAGAATCTTGATCTTATTCAGGTGACTGAAAAAGTAGTTCCCCCCGTATGCAAGATAGGAGATTATGGAAAGTTCATCTATTCCCAACAGAAGAAGGAAAGGAAGATGGGCGGAGAAAAGAAACATTCTGGAGAATTGAAAATGATCAGACTGACTTATAACATTTCAGATAATGATATTGAGACAAGGGTTGCTGTCGCCGAAAAGTTCCTATTAAAAGGAGGAAAGATAAAGATTGACCTTATTTTAAGAGGAAGACAGAATGCGAGTGCGCTTTCAGACTTCGGAAAGCAGAAGATTAACAAACTTATTGATTCGCTCGGAAAGAAATTAGAGATAAAAATAGAAAAACCTCTAAGCAAGGAACCGAAAGGATTATCGATGATTATTTCAAAAAAATAATATGAAAACAAAAGTTATAAAACCAAAAACAAGAAAATCTATAACCAAAAGATTCAAAGTGACGAAGAATGGAAAAGTTTTGAGAAGAGCAGTCGGACAAGACCATCTTTTAGCAAAACAGACTGGACACAAGAGAAGGAGATTGAAGAAGTTAGTCGAGATGTCTGTGCCAGAAGCAAAAAAGATTAAAAAATTATTAGCTAAATAAGGATATAAGATTACAAAAAAATGGTAAGAGTCAAAAGAGGGGTTGCTGCCCATAAAAGAAGAAAAAATATCATCAGCCAAGCAAAAGGATTCAGATGGAGTAGAAAATCAAAGTATATCGCAGCTAAGCAAGCTCTGATGAAAGCTTGGGCATATGCATACAGGGATAGAAAAGTTAAAAAAAGAGAGAAAAGATCTCTTTGGCAGATCAGGATATCTTCTGTTTGCAAACAAAATGAGATATCATACAGCAAATTCATCGCTGGTATAAAGAAAAAGAATATCGGACTAGATAGGAAGATATTAGCAGATCTTGCTACTAACAATCCAAGCATGTTCAAGATTGTCTTAGAGAAAGTCAAGGCCTAAATAAAAACCACCATTCGGTGGTTTTTTATTTTATCTTATCTCTACTGTAAATTCTTCTGGAACTTTCTTCGAGTACTGTAAGATCAATCCTATTCCCCTGTCGATCAATACATCCTCTTCGACATCCCTAAATGGCCTCATGATAACAGTAGGTCCTGAGAAATCCTCAGGAATAAGGATCATGTCACCTTCTTTCTTACTATTCTCCAGCCACTCTGATTCTAGCTGATTCCTTCCGATAACCATCAAGCAATCATCACTCAATTGAACCCTTCCAAACCTCATAAGGACACAATCACTACCATCTGCTTCAGGTTTGAATTCAA
The DNA here is from genome assembly GCA_028704755.1 of Minisyncoccota bacterium. Taxonomy (GTDB): domain Bacteria; phylum Patescibacteriota; class Minisyncoccia; order Minisyncoccales; family Minisyncoccaceae; genus Minisyncoccus. The sequence goes on from JAQWEU010000001.1 coordinate 10,516, forward strand.
ATAGTTCAGCTAAGTTATTGCCATAATCTTTTTCTGTCAGAATACATCCACCAGCAGGAGTCGGGTAATCCTTGACACCAAGTTCTTCTGCCAGCTTGATCTGATCCTTCCTACCCCTCCCAGATATGGAATAAAAGCCATCCCTATTTATCAAACCCTTCTTTTCAGCTTCTGTCTCTGGTAATAGCTTCAAGGATAACGGTCTCACTATCTTATCCACCAGATCCAGCTCTTTCTCAATGAGCATCAATGAATTGGCATTTTGCGACATAGGTCTCTGCCCTAAGACCTCTCCTGTGGCTAAAAAGTCATAGCCTTCGGCTTCCATTATCTTCTTTGCTTCCCTCAACATCATGAGATGACAATCTATACAAGGATTATGAGCGCTTCCATATCCGAACTTCGGACTCTTGGTCATTTCAAGATGGATATCCCCTATTTCAACTACCCTCAACGGAACATTGAGATTGTCACAAGCTTTTTGTGCCGCCTTGCAATTGAAAAAATATGAGTTGAAGCATATCGGCTGGACACTGACGCCATTATTCTGTAACACCTTTAAAGATAACATGGAATCCAACCCTCCTGAAATTAACAACAAACATTTTACTTTCTTCATATTATATGATCTTTAATTTCCAATAATTTTTTAATCCAACCAGGTCCATACTATTAATAATATTCTTTTTCTCAGCACAGCCCCTTCTAGCCTGAAAGACTCCATAATCAATATCATCAAATTCATTCCTTGCATGGGAATCGCTTCCGATAGTCATCATGATTCCTAAATCCTTAACAGCCCTAACGTACTGACTGCTTAAGTCAGCACGATAAGAATTTATTTCCAAGGCAATGTTCCTTTCCTTTGCCTTGATAAAAATCTTCTCCAGGTCGACTTCAAAGCTATCTCTTTTCCCAAGTATCTTCCCTGTCGGATGGTTCAGTATCTTCACGTAAGGATTGTCCATGGCTTTCAGTATCCTATCAGTCATCTCCTCCTTAGTCGTCTTGAATCCAGAATGAATACTTATGGAGACATAGTCAAGAGTCTTCAGGACTTCATCGGTTATGTCTAGAGAGCCGTCTTTCAGGATATCTACTTCCGAACCTTTCAGTAGCCTGAACTGAATATTACTATCTTTAAATCTTTTGTTAACCCTGTCGATCTCCTTACCTTGCTTCAAGAGATCGCCCTCGTCTAACCCATTCTCTATTTTTAGGACCTTAGTGTGGTCAGAGATGCCGAGATATTCATACCCCATACTGATTGCCGCCTCTGCCATCTCTTCCAAGGTCAATTCTCCTCCATCCCATCCACTATGGCAATGAAAATCACCTTTTATATCTTCCTTTTTTATCAATTCGGGGAGATTCTTATCCTGACTCAGTTCTATTTCTCCCTGGTTTTCTCTCAGTTCTGGATCAACCCATTCCAAGCCGAGTTTCTCATATATCCCCTCCTCGTCCTCTCCTCTTATCCTCGCATCGTTCTTAAAGAGCCCATACTCATTAAGCTTGAATCCTTTCTTGATCGCTATCTTCCGCAAGATAATATTATGTTCTTTCGATCCAGTAAAATATTGAGAAGCAGCTCCGAATGAACTCAATCTCACGACTCTTAGATCCATATCAAGACCTTGGACGGTCTTAATAGATGATCTGGTATCTCCTTTGCTTACGACCTTAACGACTTCTTCCATGGAAACGAAAGTATTCATTATCGTTTCGATCGTATACCTATCAACATCATTACTGACTCCGATCAAGAAATCAACATCTCCAATAGTTTCTTTCCTCCTCCTCGTTGATCCAGTAACTAAGACTTTGACTACACCTTTAATACCCTTCAACCTATTCTCTATCTTATTAATGACTGGCAATATTTCTCTTAATAAGAATCTTCCTTTTGATTGCTTCAGAAATTCTATCGCCTCTTCGATATTCTTTTCAGTCTTTTCTCCGAACCTGAACATCGGAGCTATCTTATGGCTCTTTATCGCCTCTTCCAAGCTCTTTATATCCCTTATCCCGAGCTCGTCATACAGTCTCTTGATCTTCCTAATCCCTAATCCTTCTACCTTAGTCAGACTCTCGAAATCAATAGGCGACTGTTTTTTCAGCTCATCATAATAGGCAATATTTCCTGTCTTGATATACTCTTCGATCTTTTCAGCAATACTATTCCCTACACTTGGAATATCTTCTAATCCTTTCAGCCCCTTTTCCTCATATATCTTATTGATACTTTCTTCCAGATTATCAATGACAATAGCTGCCTGTTGGTAGGCCTTAGGCTTGAACGGGACATCCTGCAACTCCAGGTAATCACCTATTTCAAATAATATCTTAGCTATGTCCTGATTAAGCATAAATTACTTTGAAAATAATCCCTTTATAATATTGACTATCTTAATGCCCTTATCCTTGCCTATCTCATCCTTTAATTCCAATAAGGCAAGCACACTCATGACTCCAAGAAAGGAACCGATGAAGAATGTGGTCTGGAATCCAAGGTAAAAGACCAATAAACCGCTTATCAAGCCGAAAAACCCTTGCCCAAAGCCTAATAATGCCTCATCTAAGCACCATTCACTGCTTTCCATCCCTTTATCTATGTTCCTTGTGAATAAAGCCCTCCAGCCAGCTATAGCCATTGCCATTGATACTCCGTAAAAAAATTGGAGGATATATATCTGCCAAGGATAAGTCGAAAGGGCATATCCTGCAGGGATCAATGCAGCCGTAAGGAATCCGAAAATCAGAAAGACATAATCATCCTTATCTCCTTTGTTATTATCCAAGAATAATCCGATGGGATACTGCAGCAATGATTTGACCGTCCAATATATTCCGAAAGCGATACCAGCGACTACCGCGCTACCGCCAATTATGTTCTTATCGATAAAGATAGCGAAGACAGGAGATACTAATCCACATCCGCTCCAAAAAGCTAAATCGGCCAGTATAAGATATTTAAGTATTTTTTTAAGTTTGATCGTCATTTTTTAATTTATTATAATCTTCTGTTATTTCAAAAATATTCAGCTTATTCCCGATAAAACTGAATCCTGCCTTAAAGATATAGAACACTCCCAGTAAACATATGGTCACTTCTGTAAACCTTATCATAATCGACGAAGAAACTGCAGAAGAATGACTCAAGCCTATACTGCTGAAAACGACTATTTGGGAAAGTTCATATGCTCCTAGTCCGGCAGGGATAGGTATCAAGGATGAGAGTTGGGAAAATCCTATAATCGGAAAAGTATGAAAAAATGGTATTGTTATCCCCGTAATGAACATGATGACAAGAGCGATCCTCAGCTGCATGAGAAATATCTTCAGCGCTGATAGGAAAATACTCTTGTACAATGACCAATTCCTATAATCGAAATAATTATAAATATCTTTTTCTATCTCAAGCAATAAATGGTCATCGTCAATCTTCTTCCTGAGAAGTTTCTTAGCAATGTAAGCAATAATACTATTCCTTCTTACGATATTCAAATAAAAGATAAATAGCAATGAGATCATTACGAATGATAAGAAGCTGCAAATGGCGACTATCTGACTTGGAAAATAGTTCAATCCGATGGAAAAAGTAATCATTCCCAGCAATATGATCGATAGATTGAATGTCCAGTCCATCACCCTTTCGATCAGAATGAAAGAAATAGATTTCTCCAATCCTATGCCCTCTCTCCTCAATCCATATACCTTGAACAGCTCTCCTGATAATATGGCTATCGGAAAAAGATATGCTATAGAGTAACTTCCTAAATATGTCTTAAAAATATTGTAAAAAGATTTCTTCTCTCCATAAGAAGAAGCGATCTCATTCAGTCTTAATGCTCCGGCTAAGACGATTGCTACGGTAATCAACAAAATAACAGCTAAGTAATACAGGTTGAACTGATTGAAAACATCATTAAAGATATTCCAACCCACGTAATGACCAAAACAAAAATAAATGATCAATCCTATGATAAAGGATAAGAAAACCATTATCGTTATTTTTCCATATCTCTCCATGCCTTAATTTTAATACAGAAAAGAAGATTTGTCATTATTATAAGCATAAAAGGAGTTCGACTCCTTTTATGCATCTTCGTAATTTATCTCCAGTATCTTATAAGTAGAATTTGATGGTCCTACAGAAATTATATCGCCGACAGTCTTCCCGAGGAAAGCTTTCCCCGCTGGAGACTCATCACTTATCTTTCCCTCAAAAGGGTTAGCCTCAAGAGTACCTACGATCCTGTAATCTGCCTTATGGTTATCGTTTTTCAAAACAACATGTGCCCCAAGACATATCTTATCCCTATCAGCAGCAGATGGCTTACCGATAAGCTTATAATTATTCAATATCATCTCCACCTCTTCCAATCTCTGATTAATACTCTCGACCTCCTCCTCATAAGATGTAAATTCTGGATTAAGATCTCCGCCTTCTAAAAGCGCTGGACTCTGGCCAGATAGTTCAGTCTTGATGATATTCTTTAACTCTTCGTATTCTGCCTTCAATTCTTTTAATTTTCCTTTTGTTATGTAGTATTCCATATATTTGTACTTAACTAAAAAACCTCCCTCTTTATATTAAGGGAGGCTTTGCTTATTATCCTTCTATGCTAAATGCCTCCCCACTTCCCATCTTGTGGCGACTTTTGAAATGTAAAACAAGCCGCTCATGCTCTGAGTGGTCAAAGATTTAATCAATATATTCTTTGTAGGTAAATATTGCATATTAGTTTACACGCTGATTATATATTATTATTATAAATTGTCAAATCAATTTATCCTATTGCCTTGAGATCAGGGTGATTTGACTTTAGATAATGAAATGATAAGATATTATGTATGATTAAAAAAATACTGACTTTCATAACAATAATAGTCATTCTCGCCATAGGATTTGCACTGTATCTAGCTAATGATTTCCAGTCAAGTCTCAACGCCATCAATCCAAACGATAATAATGAAAGGATATTCACGATAAGCGATGGACAAAGGGCTAAGGAAATTGCAGCAAGCCTAGAAAAGGAAGGACTGATAAAGAACGACCTATATCTCCTCATAAAATTATACCTTGAGAGTAAAGAGAACAAGATACAGTCTGGAGATTATATCCTGAAGCCTGCGATGAGCGCTCAGGAAATAATTGATACGATAACGAATGGAAGGGCTACTGCAAAGAAATTGACAGTAATAGAGGGGTGGAGTCTTAAGGACATAGCAGAAGAGGCTGAAAAGATGAATATCGCTAAAGTGCAAGACTTTTACGATATCTCTGGCTTCCCCGCTACTGACTATAGGGAACGAGTCGATAAACCACAGACTTTCTACAGTGAAAAAGATTTTCCTTTCTTGAAGGATAAGCCGACTTGGGTGAGCATAGAAGGATATCTTTATCCTGATACATACTATCTTCCTATTTCAGCAAAACCAGAAACGATCATAAAAAAGGCTTTGAGCAATTTCGATAAGAAGTTGACTCCTGAGCTAAGGGAGGAGATAAAGAAGCAAGGAAAAACTATCTTCGAGATAGTGACGATGGCCTCAGTACTGGAAAAAGAAGTGAAGACCTTGGACGATAAGAAAACCGTTGCTGGCATATTATACAAAAGAATGGAAATGAATATGCCTCTCCAAGTGGACGCTACGACCCTATATTCCCAGATAAAGGATGTTGGTGCTGATATCGACACAAAATACAATTCACCATATAACACATACGTCACAAGAGGATTACCACTCGGTCCGATATGCAGTCCGACCATAGAGAGCATAGAAGCTGCTGTTTACCCGACAAAAAGCAATTTCCTATTCTATCTCTCAGCCAAGAAAGATGGAAAGACGATATTCAGTAAGACCTTTGAGGAACATAAGAAAGCCATCTTGAACCATCTATAAAAAAAGAACCATCTGGTTCTTTTTTAAATTAGCTTTGTCTGCCTTATATTATTCACTCTAGGCTTCGGCTCAGTGAAGATACTGACTGTTCCGAATTCTCCATCATAGCCGGGTACTATATTGATCTTCCCGTCCCTCATCCTTCTGACACCTTCTGCCATCTTTTCTCCAGAGATAGAAGCTATATCCTCGATACTGGCATTGAGAAGGATATTGAATTCATTCTTAAAACTACTGATCATCTTCTCGTATTCAGCTAAAGCCTTCTTCGTTCCTTCACCGCACCCTAGCGCTTCAGCTATGATCTCCTTAAGCGGAACCAGGCTCTTGAAAGGAATAGCATCCTTAGGGACATACCCTTCTTTCTTATCGGCTAGTTTCGACACCCTATTGAGAACCCCTACTGTCATCTTCTTCCCGCATATCGGACAGATTTCTCCGTACTCGAAAGATTCTTGAGGACTTAGCGATAGTTCGCATGCTCGGTGCCCATCGAAATGATATTTCCCCTCCTCTGGATAAAATTCTATCGTATAAATCAAGCTTTTCTTATCCTTGTTCTTTATGGCATCATATATCGCATCATAATTGAATCCTGTATCAAATACATTAGCTTCTCTTCCTATCTTTTCTCCACTATGAGCATCGCTATTCGATATTACGGTAAGCCTTTTACCATCGGGAATACGCCAGATCATCGGAGGATCAGAAGATAGTCCAGATTCAACAGCAAAAACATTGGAAGACAGTTCCTCGAAACATTCTTCCAAGGAATCAAATCCTGACTTTGATCCGAATATACCGAACCATGGAGTAAAGCAATGGGCTGGGATGAATAAACATTTAGGATCTGCCTCAAGACATAATCTTAATAGCTCTTTAGTATCCAATCCGATTATGGGGCGTCCATCAGACTTGAGATTGGCTCCTATATCAAGTAACAAGCCATTCAATCTTTCTGCAGATGCTATTGAGGGCATTATTATCAATATATGCACCTTGCGGACCTTATCATTCTTCTTATATATGCAACTGATCTCTCCAGTGACAACGAACCTAGTATCATTACTGCCATCTTTCAATTTATAGAATCCTTGTTCTGCAGGTTCAAGCACCTCTTTCATATGGGCAAGCCATTGAAGATGAGTACAATCTCCAGTTCCTAACAAGTCAACACCTTTTATCTCAGCCCACTTTGCCAGATTGAAAATATCCGTCTTGGGACTAGTGGCTCTGGAATATTTAGAATGTATGTGGAAATCAGCGATGAATTGCATATTATTTAATATCTTCCTCTATCTTATAGGCCCTGTAACCGACTCTGACTTTCTCTTTCACCTTTAGTCCTATTTCCTGGCCTTTTTTCGCCTTTTTTATCCTTTCCCCTTTGATTTCCATAGATGCGACTTTCTGCTTGAAATCTGTCTCAAGACCTCCCTCGATCCTGATCTTGTCCCCGACTTCAAGCTCGCTTGAAAGTTTTAGGACAACTACTTTAGCCTTATCAAAATAATGAGTCACTAAGCCGAGCTTCTTCTCCTTCGGCTTCTTCATTACTTTTTTGACTATTTCCTTTTTTACTTCCTTCTTAGGTCTTACCGCCTTACTCGTTTTCTCAACCTTCTTCTTTGCAACGACTTTCTTGATCGGCAAAACAACCTTCTTAGCCGGCTTTTCGCTTTTTTTTGGACTGGTTTTAATTTCTTTCTTAAGAATTTTTTTAACAGCCATATTTTTATTATTTATCTTTTTAATTTCTTGGCCTTATTCAGTATCTTACTCGCCTTCATATCATCAGCCTCAGCTAATTCTAAGAGCTTCTCAACTAGGACCTTAGGATCCCTTTCGAAGACTATCGGAGCCTTTATCCTCCTATTCTCATCCAAAATATATCTTATCTTATCAGCCATACCCCCTGACTTGTCTAAGATTCCTACTGGTTTTCCGCATTCGACAGCTGTCGTGAACTCATGCAAAGTCCCTATCCTTCCACATATTATTATCACTCCATCAGCTGACTTTGTCATAGTGACATCCCTGCCGACATAGTCTGACCCTGTATAGATGATGACATCGAATGGATCTACTGGCAGCCTATATCTCTTGACATGCTCCAACTTTGATTCAGCAGGAGAAAAACCGATATTCATGCCGCCTGCTTCGTGACAACCAAGAGCGGCAAAATATGGGACCCCTGACGTTGCCCCAGTGACCAAGGTGTGCCCTTTTTTCGCGATCTCTGCTCCGACTTCCTTTGATATTTCCTTGATATTATCACAACATACATCCACGACTGCGGCTCCAGAGACAACTATATTATAATTCTTCTTCACGGTTTTCGAATTTTTCCTTATCTTCTTTGTTTTTTTCTCTTTTTCTGCCATTTTGTTATTATTATATTATTATATTTTCTTTGCTACTACATATAGATTATTATATGGTTTCTTCCCTATCAATATCTCCCCTTTCTCAATCACCCTTAAACCACATTCCTCAACTAAAGCTACTAATTCCTCCATCCTAAATGAATAGAAATAGCAATCTTGAGCACCATACCAAGGAATGAACATATCTCCGCTGTCTAATCTTTGGGCAAATAAGCTGAATATATTGAACAGTCCCTTCTTCTCCCCCTGTTCTCTCTTCTCTGACATATCCCAAACCGTCAAGACTAGGTTACCTCCCTTCTTCAGGACTCTTTTCGCTTCTTCGATGAACCTGATCCTCATCTCCCTAGTCGGCATATGATGTAACACGGCTATACTATAGACATCATCGAAAATATTCTCTTCGAACGGTATGTTAAGAGCCGAGGCTAGGACGAAGCTTCCCATAGGGTAATCATCTTTTGCGATCCTCAATAAGTTCCTCGAATTATCAATTCCGATGTAATTCACATCATTCTTTGTAAAGGACTCGAAGAACCTCCCATTCCCACACCCGATATCAAGAACCTTATCTCCGCTCCTAAGGAATTTCCCGAATAAGAATTCCATCTCCTTCCAAGGCTCTTTCCTGACCGATGCATACTTCTCAGCCACATCGTCGTAGATCTTCTTAGTCTGTTTCAATATTTTTTGCACTTCTTCATTTTTCATTGTATAACAATATTATTATGGAAATCAAAGAATTAATAATTGATGAACTCTTAAAGTCCGATAATATCTCTGACAAGACCCTATCAGACATAAAGAGGAAATTTGCCAAGCAATTAAAGATATCTTGCCCTAGCAATATTGATCTGTTGCTATTTTATCATAAATTAAAAGATAAAAAAAGCATCACAGAAAATAAGAAGGTTGAAGAAATATTAAGGACACGCCCAATCAGGTCCTTGGCTGGTGTCGTAAATGTTTCCGTACTGACCAAACCATACGACTGTCCCGGGAAATGCATATATTGTCCGAGCGAAATCAACCTCCCTAAGAGCTATCTCTCTGGAGAGCCTGCTGTCGAGAGAGCGAAGAGATTAGACTTTGATCCATATCTACAAACTGCGAAAAGGATAGAAGTGTTGTCATTGAGCGGACACCCTACGGATAAGATCGAATTGAGAATGATCGGAGGAACTTGGTCGTTCTATGAGAAAAAATACAAAATATGGTTCGTTAAGAATTGTTTTAATGCCTGTAATGGAACGAGGAATGAAAGTTACGACCAGAACATTCCTATCGAAACGTTGTGGAAAAAGCTTAAGATTGCCCAGAAGAAGAATGAAAAAGCTGAGCATAGGATAGTAGGGCTTTCTTTCGAAACAAGGCCTGATTTCATCGATCTCAAAGAAGCAGAAGAAATGAAAAGATTGGGAGCGACAAAGATCGAGTTAGGAGTCCAATCCATAGATGATGAAATATTGAAACTGACCAAGAGAGGCCATCTTGTCGATAAGACAATAAAGGCAACTAAATTACTGAAGAATGCTGGATTCAAAGTCGCCTACCAGATAATGCTCGACCTCCCTGAATCAAACCCAGAAAAAGACATTGACACCTTCAAGGTACTTTTCACCAATCCTGATTTCCAACCAGACTACCTCAAGATATATCCATGCGCACTCATCAAGGAAACTCCTATGTTCAAGATGTACAAAAATGGGAGCTACAAACCATATGACAAGAGGACACTGATCGATACGATCAAGGCGATAAAAAGAATAATCCCCCATTACACCAGAGTAGAGAGGATAATACGTGATATCCCCGCCCCTTTGATAGTCGAAGGAGGAGCAAAGATATCCAACCTAAGGCAGATAATTGAGGCTGAGATGAAAGAAGAGGACTGGAGATGTCAATGTATAAGATGCCGAGAAGCAAAAAGCAATACAGTCAACGAAAAGACTAAGCTGTTCAGGATCGATTACGATGCTTCTGATGGAAAAGAAATATTCTTAAGCATAGAAGATGAGAACAGGAAAAACCTCTATAGCCTACTAAGGCTAAGGATCCCTGATCCGAAAGATAGGGCCAAGATGATTCCCATCCTAAGAGATAGGGCTATTATCAGAGAGCTGCATACTTACGGACAAGCTGTCTCTATCGCTAAAACTGATCCAGGAGTACAGCATCGTGGACTTGGGAAAAGATTGATAAAAGAAGCCGAAAGAATCATGGCCGAGGATTTCAAGATAAAAAAAGTCGCTATCATCTCAGGGGTCGGAGTAAGGAGCTATTATAGAGAAAAATTGGGATATAGGCTTAGGGATGAGTACATGATCAAAAGATTATAACAGGATGATGAATCCTGTTTTTTTATTGATCGGTCTGTAAAAAATCCTTTACTTTTATCAGAAAATATCATAATTTAGTAATCACCACTATGGAAAGATTCGAAAACATAAAAACAAGCATTGATAATGCTGATAATATAAAGTTATTGTTTCCTGAAAACCCTGAAGCAGAGTGCTTGAGTAGTGTTTTGGCTCTATACTTCGCATTGAAAAAAATGGGTAAGAATGTTTTCATACCTATCGAAAGATTGCCAAATAATATACTTTCCTCAATCGGGATAGAAAGAAAACAAATATCTATCACCTTTGGTAAAGAAACATCAGAAGTATATTACGACAAAGAGCCTAACGGACTGAAGCTGACTATCATACCAAAGAATAGTGATTTCAGCCTTGATAACCTCTCAGTCAAGATCAATGTAGAAAAGACTAATTTCGACGTCAAAGAACTTGACTCTTTTGAATTAGTGATATCTATCGGCATCCAGAAATTCGAACAAGTCGATAAATTATTAATGGCTAGCGAAGAAGAACTCTTCGATTGCACCATAATCAATATCGATAACAACCTTACTAATGAAAATTATGGCGACATCAATATCGTAGAAAATAATGTTTCTATCTTAAAAATAATATCCTTGATAATAAAGCAAGTCGGTGAAAAATCTTACAATAAGGAATCAATGGATTTCCTGATCTATGGATTCTTTTCCCAAGAAAGATTGAAGCAGGAAAACATACCGATCATAAAGTGGTTGATAAAGAATAATGGAGATTTCGATCTTTATTACTCCCAAGAGAAATTAGTGAAGCCTGCCTGGATAAACGACTTCAAGGAAATAATCAGGAACAGTGTCGCGTCTAAGGATAAGAAAAATATTTATTCTTACCTCAATCCAGATAAGGATATTATCGAAAATTTTGAAGAGAAGATAAGGAATATCCTTTCTGTAAGCAAAGTATTCCATGAGTGGATAAACCCTTCTTCATTCTTCATAGCCTTCTATGATCCAAAGGAAAATATGACAAAAGTAATATTCTACTCTTCTGAGCAATCGATAATTGAAACCATGAGAAATCAACATGCAGGAATGTATAAGGAAAGCGGTGGGATAATATATCTAAAAGAAACAACTCCTAAGGAATCGATAGAGATAATAAAATCTTCTTTAGAATAAAAAACTGGACCAAGGTCCAGTTTTTGCTACCTAGCACATCTGAAACCAGTAGCGTAATTCGAATAATCTGGAGAAAAAGCAAGATTTAAAGCATATAAACCAGAAGCTAATCCATTGTCAAGCAATCCCCCTCTTAAGAAAGCGTGCGTATCGCCACTAGGATTAGCCGTATTATAGTCTGTATATATCTTACCAGTATTCTGCGCACTGTTATATGCCACATTAAGAGATCCTTGATTTCCTATAGTGCCCCATAAAGAAATAGCACTGAATTCATTCCAATTCGAAGCGTATGGAGGCAAGTTATAGGTATTCTCGGTCGTACTAGTCCATTCCCAGATATTACCAGATAAATCCCAAACAACCTCCCCATTAGCTAGATTGAAAGTCCTTCTATATTTATGAGCTCCTGTGGCAGCAACAGTATCGGTCGTCGTATTATATTCATAGCCAGTACCTGTGTGAGGAGCAAAGACACTATTCGTGAAGCCTTCGGAGATACTGGAAGAATATCCCCTAGCAAGAAATCCTGATCCAACAGAACCGTCGCTCCAATTACTTGGCTGAGCTTCGATGTGTCTAGCTAAGGCCATCCATTCGGCATTCGTTATCAAATGATAACCAGTTCCTAAACTAGCACAAGCGGTTATGGCAGCAGACTGAGTAGCCCCTCCTAATGGCGCACCGTCCGTCTGGGACACTGGAAACCCACCGACATCCCTTGCCTCATACTGCATGACATAAAAACCTAATCCCGTGTCGATAAATCCAGATAAGACCTTATCTGCACTGCAAGAAGCATTCGTCCCGCTATATTGGCCATTACAACTCCAAGTCCATGGCCCAGTTCCAGAAACTTCAGTAGCATCTCCAGCCGAGCAAAGATTCTCAGTAGGCGCGACGAGAGTAGCTGAATTATTCGCTGATCCGCAAGAACCATTGACAGGAAGGTTGAGGATCAATGAATAAAGACCTGTGCAAGAATTAAAAGAGTATTCCCCATTGGCGGAAGTAGTAGCTGTAAAACTATAACAAGAGCCGTTCGATTTATAAATATAATATCGATCATCTGGGTCTCTCAATATAGAGGCGGAACCAAGGCTTGTCATGATCTCATTTGAGCAAGGATCAGAGACTCCTCCGATTTCACAACCAGCTATATCTATAGGAAGAGACGAATCAGGATTTTCGGTCGTACGTATCATCATAGCTTTCGCTAATTGATTTACATCCGCCATCCTTCTAGAGTCCTTAGCACTTCCACTCGCACTTCCAAGAGAGACGATAATAATTGATGTCAATATCCCAATTATCGCAATAACAACAAGAAGCTCAATCAGAGTAAAACCTCTTTTATTTGTTTTCATATTTTAAGTAAATATTTTAATATATATCATTATAATTCAAATAGTATCTATTGTAAAATGATTATCCACAGATAGCTTTAAAAATAACTATTAATAGGCTATTATGCATAATATGAATTGGCTTAATGATGTTTTTGCCTTATAATAAAAATAAAAAATATGGAGGATAAAATCACTGGTAAAATTGATGTCGATGAAGAGTTTTTCCAAAAACCGCTTTGTGAAAATTTTTTAAATCTACTAAACTACAGACTAGCAACAGAAAAAGCTGCTACTGAAGATATCTCCTTAGTCATGAAGAATATGATGGGAGGAGCGATAATGCTGAGATTTTCTGATCTGCATCTAGAGATATCTGAAAAGGATTCCGCGTTGAGAGTCCGTCTTGATGGGTTATTGCAACACGCCTGTTCTTTCGATCAGAATATTTACAAGAAAGTAGTCTCGAGAATAAAACTATTATCAGGATTGAAACTGAATGTTGAAAAGGTTCCACAAGATGGACGTTTTACTGTTGCCCTACATAAACCAGAAGGATTATTAGAAATAGAGATCAGGGTCTCGACGATTCCTACCAACTTCGGAGAAAATATCGTGATGAGGGTCCTCAATCCTCAGAGCCTGATCGACCTCGAGCAACTCGGGCTTCGTAGTGACCTATATGAACTGTTCCAACAGCAGGCCCACAAGCCTAATGGAATGATAATCGTAACAGGACCGACTGGTTCTGGTAAGACGACAACCCTCTACGCCTTCTTGAAGAAAATAAGGACTGCTTCGAACAAAGTCATAACGATCGAGGATCCTGTCGAGTACCACCTTGATGGAATCACCCAGACGCAGATCGACCATGCTAGGGGTTATGATTTCGCCTCAGGACTGAGATCTATCGTAAGACAAGACCCTGATGCTATCCTTGTCGGAGAGATCAGAGACTTAGAAACTGCAAGTATCGCACTGCAAGCCGCTCTTACAGGACACTTGGTATTGAGTACATTACATACGAACAATGCAGCAGGAACAATTGCCCGTTTGCAGGCCTTGGGAGAGATTCCTGTAAATATAGCTCCATCGTTGAATATGGTAGTCGCCCAAAGACTCGTAAGAAAAGTGTGCAAGAATTGCTCTTCTAGGCAAAAGATTCCGACTGAATTATATGAAGAGATGAAAGAAGGATTCAAGAATGTCTCAAGCAGTGTTCCAATACCTCACTTCGATGAGAATACGGAAATATTAATCCCTAAAGAAGAGGGCTGTGAATTTTGTAATTACACTGGATTCTATGGAAGAATAGCCTTATTCGAAGCGATAGAAATAGATGATGAAATGGAAGATTTCATCCTCACCTCTCCATCGATTCCTGCCCTTGAAAGATTAGCCATCCAAAAAGGAGCTACTCTGATGAAACAAGATGGATATATGAAAATAATCGATGGGATCACTACTATAGAAGAAGTAAGGGCCGTTGCTGGATAAAATAAAAACCACCCTATTGGGTGGCAACAAAACAATCCCTGACTTGGGGGGGTGAAAACTTTAGGCATTCGGGCTTAAAGCTAAGAACTTCCCTGAGGAGCAGCCCCGTCGAAACCGAACAGTCCATTGACTAAGAGAAAATCCCATTTCCCCCAAGTCAAAAATTGTTTTATTAATCATTGTATAACACACTTTAAAATGTTTGTCAATAGCAAATCAGAAAAACTAAAAGAATCTCCAGATTCCCTACGACCTCAAGGGTGGGATAATTATATTGGACAAGAAAGGATCAAGAAACACTTGAGGATCATTATCGAAGCTGCAAAGAGAAGGAATGAAACTCCTGACCACATACTCTTCTATGGTCCTCCTGGACTAGGAAAGACAACCATATCGCATATAATAGCGCAAGAGACTGGATCCAACCTAAGATCAACTACAGGGCCAGTGATTGAAAAGTCTGGCGACTTAGTAGCCCTCCTAACTAATCTAAATGAAGGAGATATTCTTTTCATTGACGAATGCCACAGGATTAACAGATTCGTTGAGGAGTATCTGTATTCGGCTATGGAAGACTTCAAGATAAATCTTATCCTTGGAAAAGGCCCCATGGCAAAGACTATTGATATAAAGATACCTCATTTTACCCTGATTGGAGCAACTACCAGGATTGATATGATATCCTCTCCCTTACGAAGCCGATTCGGATCGATACTGCAACTGAATTACTACTCCCAAGAAGAAATTGAAAGAATAATCGAAAGATCTGCCCAGATATTAGGGATAAAGATCACAAAAGAAGCAAAATCTCAAATTGCAAAAAGATCGAGATTCACTCCAAGGATTGCCAATAAGTTATTAAAAAGAGTCAGGGATTTTTCCCAAGTCGAAGACGATGAAGAGTCTATTGATGAAAAGATAGCCGTAAAAGCCCTTGAATTCCTTGAAGTCGATAACCTAGGACTAGAACCTAGTGACAGGAAGATCATTGAGACTATCATCAATAAATTCAATGGTGGTCCAGCAGGATTACAAGCCCTATCAGCTGCGACATCGGAAGAGAAGAATGCTATTCTTGAAATATATGAGCCATATCTGATGCAAATGGGGCTCATCAAAAGAACTAATAAAGGAAGGGCCGCTACGAAGTTAGCCTATGAGCATCTAAATCTGAAATGGAAAAATAAGGAAGGATAATATGGATAATAGAGTATTCTTCGTCGCATCATTGATGGTCCTGGTTCCAATGAAAGTATTTGGCGCCAATGTTGTCATAAACGAAATTGCATGGATGGGACAGAAAGACGGGACAGGAAAAGAATGGATCGAGATATATAACCCTACTGAAGAAGAAGTGAGCCTTGAGAACTGGACGATAAGGATAACGAAAACGGAAGTAAGCCTACAAGGACTACTCAGTCCTCAGTCATACTACCTACTCGAAAGGACCGATGACTTTACTGTAAGTGAAGTAAGTGCTGACCTCATATTCAAGAAAGCCTTAAGCAATAAAGGTGAAGATATCGAACTACTTGACCCAGACAATAATAGTGTCGATCACGTCGACTGCTCGAAAGGATGGTTTGCGGGAGACAACAAATCTAAGAAGACGATGGAAAGGATCGATCCATCGATAAGCAGCAACACGAAAAGCAATTGGCAGACAAGCCAGACTCCAGGAGGAACTCCTAAGGAAAAGAATCTGATAAGGCAAAAGGAGAAGAGTGTAGCCAGTAATAATATGAATAAGGAGAATATAGTAGGAATGCCTTCTTTTTCAACTTATCTAACAGCTCTTCTTATAGCTATTTCTTCTGCTTTTTCTGTGCTCGCTGTAAGAATATTAGGTAAAAACTGATAATCATCATATCAAATATTGAATTTTTATCCCTTTCATTGTATTATCAAATCAATAATCCGTTTAAAATAAATAAAAATATGAGTGGTCATTCCCATTGGAGTACAATTAAATATAAGAAGGAAATGATGGATTCTAAGAGAAGTAAGATCTTCTCTAAGTTAGCCAAAGAAATCGCCATTGCCGCAAGGGACGGAGGTTCTGATCTAACTTTCAATCCAAGATTAAGAACTGTCGTCGACAAGGCCAGAGATGCGAACATGCCTTCTGACAACATCGAAAAGGCTATCAAGAAAGGAGCTGGAGAGCTTGAGGGTTGCACATATGAAGAATTCAGTCTCGAGGCTTACGGTCCAGACGGAACAGCTCTGATCATCGATGGAATCACTGATAATAAGAATAGGTCATTCGGAGAAATAAAGCTCATCCTCAATCAGAGAGGAGGAAAAATGGTTGAAGGAGGTGGAATAAAATGGATGTTCGATAAAAAGGGCGTCATAATGATTGGTAAGACCGCTAAGGATAAGGAAGATCTAGAACTTCTTGCCATCGAATCAGGTGCTGATAATTTCGATTGGGGTGAAGAGTGTATGACTGTATACACAAAACCTGAGGATCTGGATAAGGTAAAACACTTCTTCATCGAGAATTCTATCAAACCTAACGAGGCTAATCTTGAGTGGGTAGCAAAAGAACTTATTGAAGGAACAGAATCCACACAAGAAAAATTCCAAAGACTATATGAAGCTCTTGATGACCACGATGATGTCCAGAACATCTATACAAACCTAAACTAGTAAATATGATTATTTTTGGCATTGACCCAGGAACAGCTACAACGGGTTTTGGGGTAATAAACTATGATGAAACAGCTCAGCAACAACTGAGCTGTTTGAAATATGGCGTAATAGAGACTCCGGCAGGAATGGAAACAGCGGAAAGATTGAATATAATAAATTTTGATCTCAAGGAAGTGGTAAAAGAATTCAAGCCAGGAATAGTCGCTATCGAAAGCCTATACTTCTTCAAGAATATGAAGACTGTAATGCCAGTAAGCCAAGCCCGAGGAGTGATACTCCTGACGATGTACCAAGCAAAAGTCCCTATCGTCGAATATACCCCACTACAAGCTAAGACTGCTGTAACTGGTTATGGAAGGGCTACGAAAAATCAAGTCCAACAAATGGTGAAAAATCTCTTATCATTAGAAAAGATACCAAAACCTGATGATGCGGCTGATGCTTTAGCTCTCGCCATATGCTGTGCGAATCACACGAGATTCAAGATATAAAAATCAAGGGAATTCCCTTGATTTTTAATTAGACAATCTTCTTGTAATACCTCTTGCCCGACTGGACGATCATCCCCTTCTTTATCTGCACGACTTCCTGCCAATCACTTTTCAGTTCAGAGCTATTCGGGTCATTATCGTAAATGATCTTTATACCTCCTTGCTCAAGTACCCTTCTTGCTTCTCCCTTTGACTTTGACAAACCCAGTAGGACTACTAGATCCAGAATATTCATCTCCCCTGCCTCGATCAGCACTTCCTCGATCTCGCTCGGGAGCTCCTTATTCTCGAACTGATTCTCCCATTCCCTTTCTGCAGAATCAGCTTCTTCTTCCGAGTAGAAATTACAGATGATTTCCTTGGCCAATATTTTTTTGATCATCTTAGGGTTAATACCTTCTTTTTCCATTTGTTCCTTGTACTCATTGACCTTTTCCATCTCTATCCTTGTGCAGCATATGAAATAATCATTTATGAGTTCATCCTTGAGAGACATAAGCTTTCCAAACATATCATTCGGCGTATCGGATATATTGATAACGTTGCCCCAGCTGGTCGACATCTTCCTTCCGTCAAGCCCATAGATCATCTTCAAGGTCATTATGTTCTGCGGCTCCTGCCCATATACCCTCTGCAAGTCCCTGCCAGTTTTCAGATTGAAAAGCTGATCGAATCCACCTATCTCGACATCTGAATTGATCTTAACAGAATCATAACCTTGAAGCATGGGATATAATATCTCATGGATTCCTATCGGCTTATCAGTATCCCATCTTTCCTTGAAATTACGGCGATTGATCATCTGCTGTGCAGTAAAATTCATCGATATCCTTATAATATCCTCTAGCTTCATCTCCCCGAACCAATCCTTATTGTAATGGACCTCGACCTCAGATAGGTCGATTATCTTCCCTATATAGTTCAGATAATCCTTAAGATTATCTTCGATTGATTCCTTGGTCAAAACCGGTCTCATTGATTCCTTATCAGAAGCATCCCCTATCAAAGCAGTAAAATTTCCGATTATCAGGACGATCTTATGCCCTAACCTTTGAAAATCCCTGAGCTTGAATAGGATACTGGCTCTCCCTAAGTGGATCTTTGACCCAGTGGGGTCAATTCCTAATTTAATCCTCAGCTGCCTTCCAGAGGAAAGAGCTTTACTCAAATCTTTCCTATCTATGATATCTTCTGTACCTCTTGTAAGAAGCTCTTCAATTTTTTTAAAATCTGTATCTATTTGCATATTTTTAATTCTTAAAATCTTTATACACATATTAAAGTCAAATCCGAAAAAAGTCTAGCCTTAGCCTGATAATCAGTAGACATATTTAAAAAAATGATCTTTTGTGATAGTATTTATTTATCAAAAAATATGAAAAAAAGTTTAGAAAAAATAAAAATAAAGGTTTTTGAAAGAAAAACCGAAAAAGAGAAGATCAATAAGCCTGAATCAATCGAAAAAGAACCAGTCATTCCATCTTTCAATAAGGAAGATGTAATGATTCCAAAAAAGAGGAAGAAGAAGAAAATCAATTGGTTCTTCAAGCTGACGGGACTCGTCTTCTCGGTAGTATTCATCGGAATAGTGCTAGGAATAATAAGCTTCTTCTATATAACAAAAGACTTGCCGAGACCAAAGGATTTTGCTGATACAGAATTCAACCAATCGACAAAAATATATGATAGGAATGGTGAAATACTCCTTTCCAGCGTATATGGAGAAGAAAAAAGGACTTATGTAGAATTATCAAAGATACCGATACTAATGCAAAAGGCGGTCATCTCCACTGAAGATGCAAAATTCTATAAACATGGAGGATTCGATATGATGGGTATCATAAGAGCCATAAAAGTGGATTTGGAGACTGGAACCAAGAGCCAAGGAGCTTCGACCATCACACAACAATTAATAAGAGCTACTTTCCTTACCGCAGAAAAGACTGTTACTAGGAAAATCAAAGAAATATTACTATCCATCGAACTGGAAAGGAAATATTCAAAAGACCAGATACTTGAATGGTATCTGAATAAGGTTCCTTTCGGAATAAACATCTATGGGATAGAAGAAGCCTCTTTGACATATTTTGAAAAACCAGCACAGGAACTGAACTTAGCTGAATCTGCCATGCTTGCGGCAAGCATCCAGGCTCCAAGCTACTACTCTCCTTATGGAGACCATGTCAAAGACCTGATGGATAGAAAGAATTATGTATTAAAGAGAATGTTTGACGAAGGGTATATCAATGAAGAACAAAAGACAGAAGCTGAGAAATATGAGTTCAAGTTTGCAAAAGTACAGAAGAACCAAGCTCACCATTTCGTTGAATACGTAAAAAGCATATTGAAAGAGAAATATGGTCCAGATGCACTGGAGACAGAGGGATTGAAAATATACACAACTCTTGACTGGACCCTACAAAAATCAGTTGAAAAAATCGTGAAAGACGGAGTTGCAAAGAACAGAAAAGCTTATGGTGCATACAACGGAGCAATGGTAGTGATGAATCCGAAAAACGGAGAGATATTAGCACTAGTAGGTTCTGCTGATCCATGGGCAGACCCAGCGCCTGAAGGTTGTACCTCGGGAAAGAATTGTCGATTCGAACCATGGATGAATATCCCCGTACAAGCCGAAAGGCAGCCTGGATCCTCTTTCAAGCCTATAATCTATGCCTCTGCTTTTGAGAAAGGGGCGACTGATCAGACCATAGTAATTGATGAACCTACTAATTTCGGAGGATACTCACCGAAGAACTTCGATCTCTCGTACAGAGGAGCAATAACTATGCGAAATTCCCTAGCACAATCATTGAATATTCCTGCGGTCAAGACATTAAGAGATTACGGCGGACTGAATGATACGGTAGAATTAGCAAAGAAAATGGGAATCTCTACATTAACCAGGGATCCAGACTTCTATGGACTTCCATTCGCCCTAGGGGCAGCTGATGTAAAGATGGTAGACATGGCTAGTGCTTTCAGCGTATTCTCGAATGGAGGATATTCAATGCCTCACTCGGCAATCATAAAGATAGTAGATGCAAAAGGAGAGACAATATACAAGAATGAAAATACTCCTAGAAAAGTATTGAACAAGAAGACTTGTGACATGATAACCAGCATATTATCTGATAATGCTGCCAGAACTCCAGTATTCGGAGCAAACTCGCACTTAAGATTCGATGACTATCAAGTGTCTGTAAAGACCGGAACAACTCAGAACAGTGTGGACGGATGGACAATCGGATACACTTCTGATGCTGTAGTAGTAGTCTGGTCAGGAAACAACGACAGGACTCCTATTGATGGAACTGTCGGAGAAATGACTGCGGCTCCTATGTGGAAACAAGCAATAGAGAAGACCATCCAGCTATACAATACGAAACCGACCAGAGAAGCAAATCCTTGGGATGGAATGACTGAAGAGGAGAAAATGCAGAAAACGAAAGAGATACTAGAATTAATAAGAGATAAAAGGGTTGAGAAAAAGCAACTCGAGGAAAATTCAACTGAACAAGTACCGAATACAGAAATGCAACCTACTCCATAAATAAAGGCTCTCATATCGAGAGCCTTTATTGTCCTTTAAAATCCATTCTAAGGGGGGTTAGCACTGAGACTAGCAGAACTACTCTTAACCCTGAATGATGGCTAAAATGGTTGTTTTCTTGCCAATCCTATTAAGCTTCAGTGATACTCATATTCTGGAGTATTCCTAAGGCAATGAAATTGAATAAAAGATTACTACCACCATAACTCACTAGGGGTAATGGAATGCCTATTACGGGAAGGATTCCTAGGTTCATACCTATATTGATGAACATCTGGGAAAAAATGGAAACTGCTATTCCTGAGGCGAATAATCTACAGAAATTAGATTTAGCATTAAGAGCAATCTTCAATATGCGATAGTATAGGAGCATGAAAAAGCCTAATAAGAGAAAGACTCCTAAAAATCCCATCTCCTCTGCAATGGCAGAAAAGATGAAATCAGTATGAGGTTCTGGCAAGAAACCGTATTGAGTCTGAGTCCCCTTACCTACCCCTGTACCAAATAAGCCACCACTACCAATACTTATCTTTGACTGATTCTGATTCCATCCTTTTCCGAGAGGGTCTTCTTGTGGCGCGATAAAACTTATCAACCTATTCTTCTGATAATCCTTCAAGGCAACATTCCAACCTATCGCTACTGTAACAATAAAGGCTAATACTAATAGCAGGAAATGTCTTAGTCTTATGCCAGAGATAAAAAGGATAGATATCCATATCATGAGCAATATAGCCACAGAACCAAGTTCGGGATGGAGGAAGATCAAGATCGCAGGCAAAGCGACATATAGCCCGGAGAAAAAAATATGCTTGA
Source organism: Minisyncoccota bacterium (assembly GCA_028704755.1). GTDB lineage: Bacteria > Patescibacteriota > Minisyncoccia > Minisyncoccales > Minisyncoccaceae > Minisyncoccus. Next base: position 32,691 of record JAQWEU010000001.1, read on the forward strand.
GGCTATAGAGCTCGATATGTCTCTTTGAGAAATACTTTGCCAATATCAATACTAATATCAGCTTCGTCGGCTCTATAGGGTCGAACGATATGAACCCTATCTTATACCAAGACCTTATACCTTTTATCTCAGGAGTAAAGAAAAAGACTCCTACCAGAAGGATTATGCAGAGGAAATAGAAGACCATCATCAACGCGGGATTCTCCCTGATAGTCCTATTATCGATAAAGCTGACTCCCACCATCGCCAAGAGACTGACTGCGAAAAAAAGTAGCTGCTTATAGATATTCCCATAATCACTGCTCGTGAACTGGCTGGAAGAGGAACTCCAAATCGAAACTAGCCCGAATATTACAAGGGCGATCATTGATCCGAACAATATCCAATCAAATTTTTTAATATGGCTCCAAATAGACATACTATTATTTTGTTAATTCCAAAAATTCTTCTTCTTTCAATATCTTTATTCCTAGTTCTTTCGCCTTATCATATTTTGATCCAGGGTTTTCTCCGACAATCACATAGCTTGTCTTGCTTGAGACAGAAGAAGAAAATTCTCCCCCAAGCATGGTTATCTTCTGTTCTGCGTCCTCTCTTGATAGGGACTTGAGAGAACCCGTAATAACGAACCTCAATCCTTGCAATCTATTGTCCTTTCTTTTCTCATTAATATACCAAATTCCTTTTTCTTTCAATTTATCCAAATAATCCAAGTTACCAGCATCGCTGAACCAATCCTTGATCGATTTAGAGACTATGGGTCCGATATCATTGATTTCTTCCATTTCAGACAAGCTCAATGACTTGATCTTTTCGATATTATCGAATCTTTCTGCCAAGTCAGATGCTGTCTTCTGTCCGACATTCCTGATGCCTAATGCATAAATAAATTTCGAGAAAGAGACCTGTTTCTTATCCTGAATCGCAGCAATCAACTTCTTAGCTGACTTTTCCCCGAACCGCTCAAGCGGCAATAAATCTCCTTCGGTCAGATCGAAAATATCAGCTGGATCCTTGACCATTCCTTCCTCTAATAATCTTTCGACTACCCTACCTCCTAATCCTTCTATATTGAAAGCTCCTCTAGAAATGAAATGGTTGAAATATTTATTCTTCCTAGCAAAACAATTATTATTAGGGCATCTCCAGACTACCTCTTCTTCGCTCTTGATCAACAACGTATTGCATGATGGACAGTGCAAGGGCATTTCGAAGTCCTTTTCACTACCATTCCTCAATTCTGGAAAAGCTCTTACTATTTCCGGAATAACATCACCAGCTCTACCGATTACGACACTGTCGCCTATCTTCAATCCTAATCTCTCTATCTCTCTTTCATTATGCAATGTTGCCCGACTGACAATAACCCCTCCAACACTGACTGGTTCCAATATCGCTACTGGAGTCATCGCTCCAGTCCTACCGACTTGGACAGTTATATCCCTCACCTTAGTCACTACTTCCAATAAGGGAAATTTCAAGGCTATTCCTGCTCTAGGAGCCTTGCCGATGATACCCAATTTCTTAAAGATATCATTATCGTTGATCAGGATAGTTACTCCATCCACTTCATATGGCAGAGACTCTCTATTCTTCTCCCAATAATGATAATACTCAAAGACTTCTTCCATATTCTTACAGAACCTGTTAAACCTGTTATTCGTCTTGAACCCCATTGCCCCCAAGATAATATGCTCCTCCTGATGAGTCCTCTGTCCTAAATAAGTTATCAAGGAGTAAACATTCGAATCCAGCTTACGAGCAGCTGTGACCTTTGGATCGAGCTGCCTGATCGAACCAGAAGCAAGATTACGTGGATTAGCATACAACGGTAGTTCTTTTACCTTTCTTTCCTCATTCACCCTTATGAAATCTTTTTTTGTCAGGATAGCCTCACCTCTGACAATTACCTCATCTAATCCTTTTTCTTCTATATTATCAATAACATGCAAGAGATTATTTTTTTTCAAACTGTCAATGATTTCTTCCTTGCTCTTGATCTTCAAGGGTATCGCTTCGATCGTCTTGATATTGCTCGTCACATTCTCTCCGACCTTACCATCTCCTCTTGTCGAACCAATAGATAATAATCCATTGATATACACCAATTCTATGGCTAAGCCATCAAGTTTCGGTTCACAATAGTAATCAATCCTTCCGATCTCATCAAGGCTTAGTAATTTCTTATTCCTATCTTCCCAATCATCCATATCCTGACGATTAAAAGCATCATAGAATGAAGTCATGGGTACCTTATGCTCGATCTTCTTAAAACAATCTAAGGGTTTTCCTCCTACTCTTTGATTTGGAGAATCAGGAGTAATGAATTCTGGATACTCCATCTCTAAATCAAAAAGCTCCTTTTTCAAGGAGTCTAAAGCTGCATCTGATAATTCCTGCTTATCCAAGACATGATAAAGATATCTATGATACTCGATCAGTTCTTTCAGCTTATTTATCTTATCTTTTATTTCTTCTTTATTCTCCATAATATTAATAACTGACTTCTATAATTCTCTTAGTCGTTGATTTATAGCTTCCTGTAGAAGTGATAGTGGTACCAGTATTCGCACAATCGATATTTGGATTGACAGTGAACGTATATTTATATGCGGTATCATTCAAAGGGATTCCTCCTCCATCACTCTCTCCCATTCCAGTACATACTGGAGTCGTTCGCGTGACATGATACAAGGCGTGCTCAATACCCGAATCTGCACAATGAAAGGCTCTGATACCATCACTAAGATTGCCTGACATCTTAGCAGAATTAATGATTACTGTTCCAATATTCAAAGAAACTGATAATAACATCGCAACTATTATCATTACTAAATATATTGAAAAACCTTTTTGATATGTGTTATTTTTCATAATTAATAATATTAAGGAGTATCTGCATCCAGGTTCCTCTGCGAAAGAGATGTCTGTATCGTTATCTCAGGTACTGGCTGAATCCTTCTCCCCATAGGAGTCAACTTGAAATTGATCGTTACCTTTGGCTGGATAGTATCCCCTGCTCTTGGATTCCCAGTGACATTGAAATTCAAGCTTTCTACCTTTACCTGTGAGGATGTCAGCTCAATCCCTCCTCGTGAAAAATCTGGATCTCCAGAAGGTGAAAACGCTTCCATTATCTTATTACTCGACAAATAGAACTTTCTACATACATAAGCACCTGAAGCTCCTGCGGTCTGATCCCAGCTCAGGAATTGGATGCTCCCACTAGAAAGATAATAATTATTTCCAGATCCCATATTACAAGCCCCTGTCTCGTCATATTTTGCCAATCTTATGACCCTGCCCATATAATCAAGCACATAATTCGTCTCATTCATGATGGCTTGATTCTGGAGAATAACTGTTTGAGTATTGACACTAGCAGTAAAGATTGACATCAATGAAACAGAAATAATACCAAAAACAGCAAAAGCTGTCAGTACTTCTACTAAAGATAAGCCATATTGATATTTATTCTTATTGTTATTCATCTTATTTTTTATTAAACAGGATCACCTCTCCAATTATATATCTGCTGCCTTACCTCTACACGCTTTCCTTTCCAGTAAACAATAACTCTTATATCCAACCTGTTAATAGAGTCAGTATCTCCAGCAGACGGATAACTGACGATTATCCTCCTTCTATAAGGAGTCCAGGTAGCATTACTCGTATCATATCCATAAAAACCATTCTTCAAATAAAGAAAATGTCCATCAGCTGGATCTGTCTCACTATCTACAAAAGCACTTCCCCAATCGGTCAATCCAGCATCAGCAGTACCAGTTCCTCCCCTATTCGCATAATCCACCTCGCAGCCATCATTGACACATGTAGGAATATGGGCTTGCGGGGCTCCTAGGACAATCGTGACTTCGCACGGGTCACCAGGATTAGCATCCTCAGTCACACCCTTCAACCAACATGCATTGCTCAAGGAATTAGTATCCCTTAGATTCTTAACGATTTCTATCCCCTCCTGAGCGATCAATGTCGCCACAAAAGATTCTTTCTCTTGGAGTGTCTGCTGATTATACTTACTGTTTATATTGAAAATCGAAATCAAGGAAAAGGAAATTATAAAAACTGAAACCAACATTTCCACTAATGTAAATCCTTTTTGATTTTGATTCCTTTTATTCATTTGATTATTGTATTATATTTACCATCCCAGAACTATTAACAACAACTGTTCTTTTCTTGGAAGCATTATCAATCATGCATAATTCAACGGAAAGAGTCTGAGATGTCCTGAATATCCCCTGTGTCTCATATCCAGAACCGCTTCTTGGATTCAAAAAGGTCGTCGGGTATGGAGATTTGAAAAAGACACCGTAGTAATTCCCAGTAACATCCCCATCGTAATTAGGCACTGATGCACTTTTAGAAAAATTACATATCTTCACCCCTTCTTCGATATTGATAGTATTAGCTAAGTCAACACCAGAATCATATACCCTATTGCCATTTATATCCTTAAAGATTATGTATTTCCTATCAGCCGTACTATTTGACTTATCAAAGTAAATACCAACGCCTGAATACGTAGTGGATCCAGCCATAGATGTATTTATTGCGAGCCTGAAATCCTGATAAAGCTTTTGGCCAGCTCTTTCGAGTGCCATACTATTCTTACCCACTCCATAATTAGAAAAAACAATACCAGTCACAATGACTATCATTGCAATCACTGCCATCAACTCGATAAGCGTTAGACCTTTTTGAAAATTATTTTCCATATTATATTATTATCTTACACCAAGAGACCAATACCAATCAATAGCCTGGCTTCCACACATCAAAGCGAATAGGGCTCCAGCTATCAGGAATGGACCGAATGGTACTTGAGACTTCATCTTCTTACCTCCTGAAGATATCATTATCAGACCGATTCCGGCTCCTACAGTAAAGGCAAAGAATAGAGCGACAAGCATGTTCGGATAACCCAATAGCAATCCAAGGAAAAATACTAATTTCACATCACCGAACCCCATAGCCCGCCCCCTTGAAAATAGCCATATCGAAAAGAAGAAGAGTGAAGAAAAGAATGCGGAATAGACATATCCAACACCCATTTCTGGGGTAATGGAATTGTTGTAAAGAGAAAAGATGATCCAAACCGATGATATCACTATTCCTAGGAAGGTGACCTTATCAGGGATTATATAATGCTTCGCATCATAGATGAAAGCGATTATCAATAGAGAGAAAGCTATCCATAGATAGATGAGATTCCAGACCTGGTAACCAGAAAAATATTCGAGCAGATTAAAACCAAGGTGAGAATAGATCAGGACAAAAATCAATCCTGTGGCAATTTCTGCCAATGGGTATTGCCATGATATCTTTTCCTTACAATACCTACATTTCCCTTTCAGTAGTAAAAAGCTGAATACTGGAACGAGATCCATAGCAGATAATTTATGATTGCAATTTGGGCAATGAGAGTTCTTTAAAACAAAATCTTCTTCTAAAAAAATCCTGCAAGAAACACAATTTATGAAACTTCCGATGAACAGGCCTATCGTAAAGACAAAAATGAAATCTATCATATATTATTCATTACTTATTATTCTCAATGCAGATATTATATCATATCAGAGGAAAATAAAAAACTCCCCGAAGGGAGTCTTATATAGCAAGTATTATAAACACTTTGGGTGACCTGCTGCACAGTTATTGGTAGCTCCAGCGTATCCGTCAGAATCTACACACCATGCTCCTGTTGTAAGAGTCTTGAAAGCGCACCAGTTTGCTGCGTTAGAAATATCTCCAACTACAGTTGCTCCAGTCTCTGTACAAAGAGTCTTGAAATCGCCTGAGTCAAGGATGTTGTGACCATTAGGGTTAGTTGTCACATTGTAAATGATATTTACATCAGTAGTCGTTACTCCTGAGAATGCACATGATGCACTGACCAACTCAGCAGCTGTTGCAGGAGCGGAAACTCCAGCAGCGTTACCATCTTTCCATACAGAGTAGTTGTGATTAGTGCCGTATAGAGCAGCTGCGGCTCTCATCTGATCCATGGTAGCCTTGACCTTTGCATCCCTAGCAGAGCCTTGTGCTCCACCCATTGATACTACGATAATACCAGCCAAGATACCGATAATTGCGATAACTACTAACAGCTCGATTAAAGTAAAACCTTTATTTTGCATTTTATTTTTTTATTATTATTTATTTATTATTAACCTTTTTATTCTTTCAAAATTATTATGTTACGACCTTTTTAATTTTGATAATTACATTTTACCAAATAATGATAAATTTTGCAAATAAAAAAACTCTCACAAAAAGTGAGAGTTTCCAAGAATTAAATTATCTACAAGCACCAGTTGTCGTTGAACATGTAGTTGATGCTGTTGGAGCTCCTGCATAACCGTTTGAATCAACACACCAATATGTTCCAGAAGTACCAAGCAATTCAACACTGTAGCACCATTTTGAACTTGTTGCAGTATCAAGAATTACAGCGTAACTTCCGTCTGTGATATCATTAACAGCTGCTGAAAGAGTAGCAAATTCTGTGCTAGCACCAAGCCCTGTATAAACCTCAGTATTATTCTTGATCTTGAACAATTCTGCTGTAGACCTCATTTGGTCTAGGGTAGCCTTGATCTTTGCATCCTTAGCAGAGTTTTGTGCTCCACCCATTGATACTACGATAATACCAGCCAAGATACCGATAATTGCGATAACTACTAATAGCTCGATTAAAGTAAAACCTTTATTTTGCATTTTGATTTTATTATTATTATTTATTATTAACCTTTTTATTTTTCAAAATTATTATGTTACGACCTTTTTAATTTTGATATGTACATTTTACCAAATAATGATAAATTTTGCAAATAGATAAATTACTAAATCAATATTAATTACGATGTCAGATAATAAAAGAGCCTCCTTTGAAAAAGGAGACTCTTGATAAATCACTAAGGGACTACGCAATACCCTGTTCCCACTGCACAAGTTCCAACCGCTGTAGGGGTTCCGATAAAACCAGTTGAATCAACGCATAGGTTACCAGCAGTACCTAATAAGGTAAGAGAATAACACCATTTTGAATAATCGGCTGTCATAGTAACTGCATCAGGAGCAGCATCAATAACGTTATTTATTCCGGTAATCAATTTATCAACCTCTCCATTAGCTGGAAAAGCATTCTGATATGTAGATGAAGTTGCTGAATTGATCTTTGCTAATTCAGCTGCAGATCTTAATTGCGATAATGTTGCCTTAACTTTAGCATTATTGGCACTCTGTTGTGCCCCACCCATTGATACTACGATAATACCAGCCAAGATACCGATAATTGCGATAACTACTAATAGCTCGATTAAAGTAAAACCTTTATTTTGCATTTTGTTTTATGCTTATCTTCAAATAATTAATTAATGCGACCTTTGAATATTTCCAGTTATATTTTACCAACAATCGGATTTTTTTGCAAATACCATGTTTTACTGCTGGATAGTGGTACTGATCTGATAAATAGGAAGCAAGACAGCGGCGACTAGGAATCCGACCATCAAAGCCAATCCCACGATCATGATCGGCTCGATCAAGCTCGATATGGAGTTCACAAAGTTCTCTGATTCACGATTATAGAAACGGACTACGTTCGTCAAAGAAGAATCAAGTTTTCCAGTCCTTTCTCCTACTGCTGCCATCTGAGTAAATAAAGGAGATATTTCCTTTGGGTATTGAGACAAGATATAACTGAAGCTATCCCCCTTCATGACCCTTTCCTTAGTCTGAAGAATGATCTTCTTATAAACATTATTACCGACGATGCTCGCTACAATATCAAGAGCTTCGTTTATCTGGATTCCAGCAGCAACCAAAGTGGATAAGTTCTCAGCAAATCTCGCTAAATAAATGTTCCTAAGGAAATCACCGAATAAAGGCACCTTAAGCAAACTCCTATCAATGACATCCCTCCCTTCTTTTGTCTGAGGGTAGTAAAATGCAAAAGCAGCAAAGATCGAGGCGCCCAATAATACAATATACCAATAATTGACAAAGAAATTAGAAGTGTAAATAATGATCTTCGTTGCAAAAGGAAGCTCCTGTCCAGTCCCCTCAAGGATGGTTACAAGATTCGGAATGACGAAAATCATTATCACTACGAATATCAAGGTAAAGATTACTAAAATCATTACTGGATAGATCATTGCAGAAATAGTTTTCTGTCTCATAGCATACTCACTTTCAAGATGGTCAGCAATTCTTTCCAATATCCTCGGTAACTCTCCTGAGACTTCTCCCGATTTAAGCATGTTTACATAGAATATAGAAAATAATTCTGGAAATTTTGAAAAAGCTTTAGACATCAACGTACCGCCCCTGATATCGCTTGAGACTTTCAATATCTTCTCTCTAAAACTTTTATTCCTAGTCTGCCCAGCTAAAGCGTCCAGAGCATCAGAAGGAGATATGTTCGATTCGATCATTATAGCCAACTCTCTTGAGAAGATGACGACTTCCTTAATGGAAACCCTATTGAGTAATTTGATAGATATATCCTTATTCACGCCTACGCCTCCAGCCTTTTCCTCAAGGGAAAGTAGATATATATCCCTCTTGCTCAAAATATCAAGAGCTTCTTCTCTTGTCTTAGCTTCTACGAAACCAGTCTCAGTCCTTCCTGTTTGATCTTTTGCTTGAAAAACAAATTTCATATTTTTACATTGCAATTAATTTTTTAAGTTCCCTGATGTTAGTAGAATAATTAACAGCATCTTCTATCCTAACAACTCCTGCTTTTACCTTTTGAGCTAAGCTCCTATTGAAAGAAAACATCCCTTGCTCATAAGAAGTATCGATAACCAATGGAATCTCATACACCTTATTGTCCCTGATCAAATTAGAAATAGCTTGATTGTTGAACATCAATTCACATACAGGAATCACTGATCCATCTACAGAAGGGACTAATCTCTGGGAAATGATAGCAAGGAGAGATCCAGCTAGCTGGGTCCTGATCTGATTCTGCTGATCGCCAGAAAAAGCATCAACTACCCTGTTTATAGTCTGTCCTGAAGAATTAGTATGGAGAGTTGCAAAAACTAAATGGCCTGTTTCTGCCGCAGTGATGGCCGTAGCAATCGTCTCCTGATCCCTCATCTCTCCGACCATAATAACATCAGGATCCTCTCTGAAGGTCGCTTTCAAGGCTTTTGCAAAAGAAAAAGTATCACTGTTCAATTCTCTCTGACTGATTATCGACTTATCGTCTTCAAAAATATATTCGATAGGATCTTCGATGGTGATAATATTACAATATCGATTAGCGTTTATCTCGTTCACCATAGCAGCCAAAGTGGTACTTTTCCCATGGCTCGATGGTCCCACCACTAAAACAAATCCTTGCAGAGCGGTTGTCAGCTTGTGCAATTCAGGGGGGAGATTCAATTGCTCGATGGATCTTATCTTACTAGGAACAACCCTAAGTGCACCAGCTACATTCCCTAATTCGTAATAGATATTGATCCTGAATCTGGAAATACCTTGGAAATCAAAAGAAAAATCTATCTCTTTCTCTTTCTCAAATAACTTCTGCTGCTCCTCAGACATCAAAGAAAAGCAAAGATTCTTAACCTCTTCGCTAGCAAGCTTCTTTTCTTTCTCCAAGGGAACCAACTTCCTATTGATCCTTAGAACAGGCGGATGCCCGTTCATCAGATGCAAATCAGAAGCTCCTAATTTGATTGTGAACAATAAAAGTTCTTTTAAATATTGAAAATAATTCATTTTTAAAAACAAAGATCATCTGATATTCTAAATACTTCCTCGATGGAAATTTCTCCTATTAAGGACTTTAAAATTCCATCTTGTCTCATACTGATCATGCCCTGCCTCTTAGCTTCTACTATTATATTATTATCATTAGGATTATCAATAATAATTTCTTCGAGCTGAGGAGTCATTTTCAATATTTCAAAAATTCCTATCCTACCTCTCTCCCCTTTCATGTTACATTTTGGACATCCTTTTGGTTTGAATACATACAGCTGATCAGGAGAAACTGGAACATTGAAAAGTTTCTTATCTTCTTCTGGAACAGTAGAAAGTGCTTTCCACATCTCTTTCTCTATTGCCTTATTCGGTCTTACCTTTTCCTTGCAAAACGGACATAGTCGATGTGCCAATCTTTGCCCGATAGAAATATTAAGAGTTGATGGTAATAGGAATGGCTTGATCTTCATATCGATCAAACGAGGTATCACACCGATAGCGTTGTTAGTGTGCAGAGTAGATAACACAATATGACCAGTCAATGCAGCGTGAGCTACAAGAGAGGCAGATTCTTCATCTCTGACCTCTCCCACCATGATAATATCAGGGTCTTGCCTAACAACATGCCTTAATCCTTGGCCGAAATTATATCCGATATCTTCCCTTACTTGGGATTGGTTAACGCCTTCTATAAAATACTCAATAGGATCTTCCAAAGTGATGATATTCACTTCTGGCTGATTCAGTTCTCTTAAGACAGAATACAGGGTCGTTGTCTTACCAGATCCAGTCGGTCCTGTTACCAAGATGAGACCAAAAGGTTTCTGGACTGATTCCCTTAGGATCCTAAGATTCCTACCCATAAGACCGATCTCCTCATAATTCCTCAATCCTTCAGTCGAATCAAGTACCCTGATCACAACCTTTTCACCTATTTTAGTCGGTAATGTGGAGACCCTGAAATCGACGTTCCTTGAATCGATTTTCGCTGAAAACCTTCCATCCTGAGGAATCCTTGTCTCATCCAGCCTGAGGTTCGATAATATTTTTATTCTCGCAACAATCGAGGGATGAGCTTGGGCTGGCAGGAATAAAGAAGAATACAACACCCCGTCCATCCTGAAACGAACCCTTGTCTGCTTTTCTTCTGGTTCGATGTGAATATCAGAAGCACTACCTTCCACGGCATGCCTTAAGATCACTGCTACCATTTTTATAATCGGAGCCTCTTCAGTCAATCTCTCAGTACTAAGCTTTTCATTAGCACTATATAACTCAATACCGTCTTCTGCCTTCACTTCAGTCTCCCATGCAGTCAGAGCTTTCCCAACCTCTTCGGTAAGATTCCTATACTGCTTTGACATGTCCTCAAAGTATCTTCTACTGATGAGATATAATCTAAAATCAATCTTATTCTGATGGCTTAAAAATTTAAGAGCCTCTTTTGCTTTTATATTTTCAGGATCTACGATCCCGACCTGGACAACGTTCCCTTCTCTCGTCAATGGAAGCACCTTATAATACTTAGCTGATTCTTCCGGGACCAATGTCAATGCCTCTCCAGGAATCTGCAGAGAAGCATCCTCCTCAAAAACATCAATATTATAAATTTCACCTTTTATTGCATTCAAGGTCTTACTATCAACAGCTTTTTCTATAAGCAAAAAATCTTCCTCTGTTTCAGCTCCCCCCTTTTCTTGGAATTTTTTCTTAAGATCTTCTGCCTGGCTGAGGGTTATTATCTTTTTTTCTAATAATTTTGGAATTAATAATAACATTCTAATTTTGATTAGCTTTTATTTATTGGTTAACCGGAGCAGTCGGAACTGATGCTTCTGGAGCAGCCTGAGGACCTTCCTGAACTTGTGGAACCTGTTCTTCTGCAGGAGTTGCATATCCACCATATGGTACAAAAGGATTTGATCTTCCGATCTTGATCTCTATCTTTTCACTAGCTTGGAATGAAGAATATACTGGGAATGATTCCAAATTCTTGAAATCGTCTGATTTCAAAAAATCAAAATTAATCTTTGGCTCGGGAGGGATTTGAAAAGTTACCTCTGAGTTGTTAAGCATATTACTAATAGATTGCTTTATGGTCTGACTAAAGTAATAAAAACAACCCCCACTCAAGGCAATGATCAAGATCATCACAAAAATAGGTTGATTAGAAGATGTACTGACTTCTGTTGTTTCTTTTTCAAAATTCATATTTTTATTTTAATAAGAATAAATATCTCCTACGATCGTAAAATTAAACTGATTGCCCTTACCTTCACTAAAACTCACACTTCTCACTGATATTAAGTATGCTTGTTTCTCGAAAATTGATAATAAATTCTTCATGTCTTCGTATTTTCCTGAGGCACTCAAATTAAATGTATTCTTCTTTACCGGTCCCTTTATCCCTATGACTCCAGATTGATTTCTAGGAGTAGCCAAGGACTCATCCCCAACTGGATTGACGTTCGCATTTTTTGCGCCAGCAGTCTCAGTCGTAACTCCTGTAGTAGGAGCTGGAGTTGCGGCGGGAGCTGCATCAACCGTAGCCGATCCACTAGACTGAAAAGTAACAGAAACTAATACCATATTACTACGAGCAACTAAATCCTTGAAGAATACCTCCATCTTAGGAATAAAAAATGGGCTGGAAACAAAATTTGGCTCTATTTTTTTCTTCTTCTCTTCCCAATCAAGATTCTTCAAATTAATTCCGATTTGAGCTATCTTTTTCGTATGTTCCTCCTTAAGCCTTTTCTGTTCAATGAAATTAGCTATCTTTTCCTTTTGAGCCTTATCTCTATCGTATTGAGGCAAATCAAGAAAATAAAATATACCTACCCCCAATATGAGTAAAATGGTTGTTGTGATTAAACTTGGTTGTTTGAAGTCCATATTATTTTATTGTTTCAGATTTAGCTGTTATTGTTAAAGAAAAACTAACTCCGCCTTTTTCAGCCATTTTTATATCAGAAACTTGATACCTTTCAACTGTCGGTTCCTTTTTTATTATCTCTAATTGATCAATCAATGGCTTAAAATCAGAGGAAAATCCTTTTAGATTTACCGTTCTCGTCCCTGCATCAATGGAAAAACTAGAAAAGTATACCTCGGGATGGATCCAGCCTTCGAAGAAACCGAAGAACTTAGTCAGTTTCGCTCTTTGATTATAAAGAATAAAATAATCATCTACCATATTCTGAATAGCAAGACCTTCAATCTCTGTCCTCTTCTGCTCCTCAGGTTTTTGGACGGTCAGAAATTCATAGAGATTAGCCATCTCCTCAGTATTTTTCGGATTTACAATAAACTGGTAGTACACAAAGATTGCAGATGATACTAAGAATACAATGATCGAGATTATGAAAAGTAGCTGCAATAGTAATCCAAGTACTGGGATATTTTTTTCTTCGTTTATTTCAATTGACATATTAAGCCAATAAATTATTATTTATTATAATATTATAAGTTATTATCCGCTATTTTTCAAATCGTCTTAAGCCTTCCCCGATAGCAACTGAAAAATATGCATTAATATCCCTTATCTTTGATTCCAGCTTTGGGTAGTATGATGCCTTGTAGAATGCATCCCCTATCAATATCTGAGTACCCTTGAAGTATTCATCTTCGCCGAATATGACCCTGAAGAAATTCAATATGCCATTCATTCTTGATCCCCCTCCGCTTAGCAATATCTTCTCAACCCTTTTCCCTTCCTTCGCCTCAAATTCCTTAATAATCTTTTTTACCTTATCGCACATAATAGCGAGCACGGGGACTAATGCATCAACCACCTCTGGATTCTTATTCGAGTCTAAACCATACTCCTTCTTCATATCCTCTGCCTCTGAGATATCGACTCCTAATGTTTCTGAAATTGCGAATGTCAAATCCTTTCCTGCCATGTCGTAACTAATGCTGCTCTTAACATATCCATCATCAACCATGCTTATGTTCGTACTCTGATAACCGATCTCAACAAGGCAGCTAACAGGATCACCTGGCTTAATAAGGGCTCTTTTCAACCCCAAAACTTCTGCTTCCAAGGCAGTCAACTCAAGTCCGCATGACTCAGCTATCATCTTGTACTGATTGATTACGGTCTTCGGGATAGCCATGACTAAGATACTATTATTCCCTCTCGTCGTCTCCTTATTACTCATCAGCTCCCAATCGATGACGATATCATTCATTGGCATGGGGATATATTTCCTTGCTTCGAACAAGACTGCGCTTTCCATGTCTTTCTTGTTCATCGGAGGCAATTCAAAGTTTATGAAGAAAGTCGAAAAATCTGGCAAAGAAAAAACTGCCTTCTCAGAGGTGATTCCCGCTTCTTCTAGAATTACGGCAATGGCAGTAGAGATGTTTTTAATATCAGGATTCAAGGTGTTCTGATCAAACCATCGGAATGTCTTTGTCCCTGTGACGTCTAGATTCATTTCTCCATAATTCTCTAAAAAATTCTTTTCACTCTTCCTAGAAAACTCGGTAATCCTTATCGATTTAGTACCAATATCTATGCCTAGACTATTTGGGTTTTTTTTACTAAGGTTTAAAAAAGAAAACATTTTTTTATTGATATTTTTGATATGGAAGTCTGCTTTAAATAATCATACCATTATTTTCTACAAAAATGAAATATTGCAAAAAAATAATAAATTACCTATTGGATATCATTTTACCAAAGTTTTGTGTTGGTTGCAATAGGAAAGATTGCTTCTTCTGCGACGACTGTTTCTCGATGATCGATATAAGTCCATATAGATACTGCTGCTGTGCTCATCCTACAAGATTGTCCCTTGATCAATCATGTAGTAAATGTGCTCATCGCTCACTGGATAGAATATATTCTGCCTCGAGCCTTGAAGATAAGTTTGCAAAAAAATTAATATATGAGACAAGGTCGCATTTCCAAATAAAAGAACTATGCCTCCCTATTTCTGCCATGATATTGACACATTTAAAATATATTGATTTTGAATTCGATGAAAGTATGATGTTCATCCCGGTCCCCATCCATAAGAAAGAAGAAAGGGTCCGTGGCTTTAGCCAGTCAAAAGAAATAGTAAGAATAATAAGCAATACGATTCCAATGCCCTGCTCTTTCGATAACTTAGTAAGGATCAGAGACTCTGGAGATATAAAAGGATGCTTTTCTGTTAATACCCCCGATACTATCAAAGATAAGATTATCCTCCTCATAGATGATGTCTTCATGACTGGCTCAACCATGGAAGAATGCGCAAAGGTACTTAAAGATAATGGAGCTAAATCTGTCTATGGGATAACGGCATTGAGGAAGCCGCCAGAGAGGTTGACCTAAAGGAGTTTTTTGTATAGTATGTGTATTGTAAGTCAAATGGAGAGGTGCCAGAGTGGCCGAATGGGGCATCCTGCTAAGATGTTAACTGGAAACGGTTCGAGGGTTCGAATCCCTCCCTCTCCGCCAATAGTTTTGGAAAATAGCGATAAAATACCCTTATTTTATACCCTATCTTAAAATCAAATTTTCTAAAATAAATAACTTTAAAGGAGCTCAATCTGTATGAATAATTTACAAAAAATTTTCATAGAAATCAGAGATATACCTTATAGTATACCTCTTGCTTACGAAGCTGAAGATAGATGTTGTACTGGCAAGCATAAAAAGTTTTTCGAAATCTTAAAGAAAGATAATTACGAAGTACGTTGGAAAGTCTGCACCTTCAAATGGAGTTCTATGTCTTTGCCCGAAAATCTTTTAACTATTCCCCATGACGATAACTCCACGCATGCGTATCTTGAAGTCCTGATTAATGAAGAATGGAAAAAAGTTGATGCAACGTGGGATAAATTCCTTGAAAAAATATTACCGATAAATGAGTGGGACGGTGTTTCTGATACAAGGATCGCCATTCCGGTTATTTCGACCTATTCCCCAGAAGAAAGCTTATTAATTATGGAAAGTGAAAGCAGGAAAATTGTAGAGGCTGACCTTGAGGTTAATGGTAGCTTTTATAAGGCTTTCAATGCTTGGCTTGAAGAAGTCCGTTTGAGATACCCACTATAAAACCTTATCGATATTCCTCACATTGAGCCACTTAGCTTCGAGGATATCGTCATCACCAAGAAAACTTATTATCAGAGCAATCCAAACACCTAATTGACTAATGCCTATATGAATTATTTAAAAAAATTTATCCCGATAGTTGGAGTAGTACTGAGTACAATTGTTTTTCAATTGGCAAATTCGGCAAAAACCTTTGGAGTCTTCGTGAATTCTTTCTTTACTTGTATCCAAGACCCAACTGATTCCTTTCCCTGCTATGGATGGATCGATGTAGGGGCAATGATAGCCGCTTCAGCAGTCTTTCTCGTCTGTGTATTTTTTATCCTGGTAGAATTTATGAAATTCATAAAAAACAAATAATCAGAATATTCCAAAAGTAGTTAAGTATCCATTTTCCTATCCGTGATTGACCCTTTTAAAGAAGCCGTGGTAGAATTACCTATATGAAAGAAATTACACTTCATAAACAATGGCTTATCAAAGCACCTATTGAGGATGTCTTTGGAATGATGACTGATTTCGAGAAACTTCCAGAACACTTCCCTAAGGTCGCTGAATCGGTAAAGGTGAAAAAACGAGAAGGAAATTATCTAGAAATGGAGGCTATTGTCAAATCTTTCGGCAAAGAATTTCCAGTAGAAATGAAGACCCGTATTCTCCCAGGAGAAGGTTTTATTTCAGACAACGACAATCAGAAATTCGGAACTTCCGGGCACGAAGAGATGATGTTTTCTAAATGCCCCGAAGGGACCATAATTGATTATACTTATCGCGTTTTGATCCATAAGACATGGCTACGCATAGTTGCAACGCCACTTATCCGCTGGTATTCGATGAAATACTGGGAAAAAGCGGTCATAGACGAACTAAAGAAGGCTCTTGAAAAGTAACTGTTATAACAATAAATGTCTATTATAAAAAAGCAAATTTCTTTGCTTTTTTTATTGACTAATCATCCTCTATTAACACCTTACTCCGCGGAAAGATATTTCTTCTTGATGGAGATAAACATGTATCCAGCTCCAATCATGAATAATCCAGCGATAACAAGAGCAAGCGGCCAACCTAGACCTGTCGAGAAATATTCGGATGTTATCTTAAAGATATAAACCATGAGAAAGAATGTGCCCCATACTAAGAAGGCTTTACTCTTAAGGTGAACACTAAGAAATAGAGCGGCGAAGACGAGTCCAGGATATATCAATTCCCAAAACGGATTCTGGCCTGGATACCACTTACCAAGAGCAAGGGCTGCCCCAAGAACTCCAAAAATACCAAAGCCATAAAGAAATCCACAGAGCGAATCGCGTTTATCTTTTGAAAAAGAATACCCCATTAGTATATAAGTAACTCCAACGACAAAGATACGATACATGTAGAATTCCCAGTCATCAGAAGATAGAGCACTTTCAACCATCAAGCTTGTCAGGCTAAAGAATAGCCAAGTTCCGAATAAGATACTAAATAAGATAAAAAAGTTCTTTCGGAATATAGTAAGAGAGAGCAATAAAGAAACTAGCATTATACCGGATATCAGACTCTGCACCCCATAGCTACCGGCATCAAATCCTGCATTATCAAAAATAACGGAAAGGCCGATCGGCGTTACTAGAGAGAAAATAAGATAAAAAGCAGGACTAGCTTTTTCTGTCTTTTCATTACGACTAAAAAGTAATCCTATGAAATACGCTGCAATACCTGCGCCAAAAGTTGCTATGACCTTTGTTCCGAACATAAGCGATGACCAGTTCTGCCAAATCAGAATAAAAATCCCTAAAAAGACTATTCCTCCTCCGATATAATACAATATCTGCGCCATATCAAGTCTTTTTCTTGAAATAGCCTCCTTCTTTGCTCCGCTCCCCATATCATATGTGTCAATGAGCTCATCTCTTGAAACAATCTTTTGCTCAGCAATCGTCTTAATATATTGTAGAACCTCTTCTTTATTTTCCATATGTTTGATTTATCCAGCCAATGAAACGAAAACTATTATAATAGGATCCGATTAGCTGAAGATTTAATTTCTTACTTATGTTATGACCTGTCAGGTAACGAGTATTGTAGTCTGTATTAGAATAAAAAAAGAAAGGAAAAATGCCACTGCCATGACTCCCATAAGCAATCTCAAACCCATCAGGAGATACATCTGACGGATCAATACCTAGGTTTTGTGCCTCCTCAAAAGTGACTTCCCTACTCTTGTCCTTAATGACATCGTAAAGGAATAATCTTGCATAGGTGTAAGCCTTACCTTCTGAATCCTTCATTTCATTCCTTATGAGCTTTCCATCCTGAACGGAATACTGATGTCTTTCATTGTAATAGCTATCATCACCATTCACATAAAGGAAGTTGTACTGAGGCTTAATAAAAAACCCTGGTAGATAAATACTAGCAGCGACAAGAATTATCATTAATATCGGTATTGATATACCTACGATCATAGTTATATTCTTCTTGATAAAATCCATATCTACATTTTACAATACTTATGTAACTATGACAACATTATTTGATAAGCATATGATAAAAATCGTGCTCCACTTTGATCAGCCAAGATACTTTTCTTCCTCTGGTTCGACATGAATGACTACCCTTCTTACCTCTTTAATCCTTTCCTTGATAAGGTATTCGAACCTATTAGTTGCATCGTGTACTGTTTCTAGGTCAAGTTCGCTTGAACATATGCAATGGAAGGAAATGAAAAAACCTCCATCGATCTTCCTTATCAATATATTATGCAAGTTCTTTATCTCTTCTATCTCTCCATCGAGACTATTCATCATTGATAATATACTGTCGATGTCTTTCTGATCAGCTTTTTCACTGAGAGTAGAATTATTCTTCAATGGCTCAATATGAGAATTGAGCTCAATACTTTCATCGCCAAATCCTTCTCTTATGCTGTCTTCAAGCTCAGTAGCGATAAGATGAGCCTCTTTCATGGATAGATCTTCGGGAAGTTCCAGGTGATAGCTGATATATTTCTTCTCCCCTAATCTATCTACTACTACGCTATGGATCAGCAGATTCTTCTTTGCGGCCAAGACCTGGACAGATTCTACTATGGTCTCATCGCTCAACTGGACAGCTTGGGTGTGGACGACAATATCTGACTGAGGTATTATTTCTTTTATCCTTCTTTCTATCTCCTTGACGACTTCCTGGCTCTTGATAGCTGAAAACTTCCTATCGATTGAAACTAATAGATCAATAAAGATATTCGGACCAAGTGGTCTTACTCTTATCCTACTAACTTCGATAACCCCTTCGATATCGCTAGTAACGGACCTGATACTATCTACTACTCCTTCAGGAGCGGCATCAATCAGGACATCTATAGTCCTTTTTCCTAAATGATATCCAGCATTGGCAACGAATAATGCTACGCCGATAGCTGCAAAAGAATCAGCACCCTTGACCCCGAATAGCGTAAGAATTAGTCCTAACAATACAACTACAGAGCTCCAGATATCAGAAGTAAAATGCAAGGCATCTGCCTCTAGTGCCTGGCTATTAGTCGCTTTTGCAACTTTCATCAAGGCCCTCGATCTTGAGATGTCTATTATGATCGATAAGATAACTACAGCAAAAGCATACCATGCAACCTCAACTTCAACCCCTCCATAAATTAACCTATGAGTAGCTTCATATATTATCCATATACTAGTGAAGAACAGCAATCCAGTGGTAATAAGAGCGGAAACGCTCTCGATTTTTCCATGTCCATACGGATGAGAATCGTCGGCAGGCTTGTCTCCGAACCTAACAGCAAAAAAGGTCATGATTGCAGAAGCAAAATCAAGCAATGAATGTATTGCTTCAGATATTATTCCGATACTATTAGTCAGAAGTCCGACTATGAACTTTGCACCTGTCAGGGTGAGTCCAGCTAGGACCGATGACATAGCTACTGCTTCTTTTTCTTTTTTAAGATCTTTGTCCATATCTAAATATTTATATCACGATTAAAATGAAAAGTCTAAAAAAATAAAGAGGGTCACTCTTTATTATTCCTTAATTCATCTAGATAAGAATTTATCTCCTCCTTTGATACTGATTCGCTTACGAATTCTACTCCAGTGTCCACATTCATGTGAAATGGTTCGTTAATGAAACGATAAGCAATGAAATCTATGATATCTTGCTTTCTCAGAAAAAAGACATAGCCTAGATAATCGTGAGGATTATAATAATCGTTCTTAACCCTCCAGATACCTGACTCTTCCCTGGTGTAAATCCCCAAGCAGATCAATAAGAAAATGAAGTTGTTATAACGGTCTATTGATTCATCGTTATAATCCATCCTTGGAAAGATGATCTTAAAATTCTTCCAATAGCTATTCCAATCGACTTCGAAATCATCTTCTTTGCAGATGATCAGGTCGAGAAAAATTGGCTCAAGCCTAAGGATGTCCTCGATAATCCTCTGATTGCATCTATTGCAAAAGGATATGCCCTCTGAGAAATGAGGACTTATAGCATACTTCTGTCCATTCAAGGAGCATGTATACTTCTCTTCTTGTTTGATAACTTCCCCGCAACCGAATGTTGTAAAACACGTTTCCGTCATTGTTCCTCCTAAAGGACTGAGAAAATATTAGCATCTAATGGATAAAAATCAATCCTTTTCCTCAAAGATGAACAAATCATCTATCTTCACTCCTAATCTTTTTGCAATGCAATAGGCTAGATTCAACGATGGATTATACTTCCCTTGCTCCAAGAATACTATCGTTTCACGCCTAACACCCGCCTCCTTGGCCAATTCTTCCTGCGTGATACCAAGCTTTGTTCTTATTTCCTTGATCTTATTCTTCATAATATTTAGAACTTTAAAATGCCTAAGAAGCCCATGATGATAAAAAATAATAAGACTACTAGGGAAAAGATTACATACCCATCAAAGAGTTTACCCTTGCTCCTTATCCTGAATATGAAACCATACAATAACATAAGTATACAGACCGAGAAAGCTATCGTAGTCGCTATGGGGTCATACTTAGGATTAGTTACTGCTTGAGATTTCAAGATGAACATCACAATAACTCCTATCCAAGAATATATCTGGATAGCTTGCAGAGCAGCTCTCCCTCCCACCTCAAAATCTCTCTCATCCTGTATGACCTCCTTAACCCTCTTCCCCATCGAAGCGATAACTAAAGAGCCGATAATAAGGACTCCTATTGAAAGAAAGAAGTTCTGATATATCAATGATTGAGAAAAGATTATTGATAGAATGATAACTATTACTAATTTAATATTCCTATATGATTTTGCTGTCATGATTTTATAATGTTAGATTTTTATAACATCTTCATTGTTATTTATTTCTAACATTTTGTCAATACCCTTTTTGTGTGATAAGTAATTATTAATATGAATATCTTAGAAAGAGCCAGAAATTATTATGGAAATGAATTAAAGTATTTCAGTAAAGACCTATTGAAGTATTTCTATATCTCGATAGCCGTCTTTTTATTTGGAATCGTAGTCTCTTTAGTGGTCTTCCATAACAACAGTGACCTAGCAATAGATATATTCAAACAAATAGCTCAATCCCTTAAGGAAAAGGGGTTAGATGACCTAAATGCAGGCTCCCTTTCCTTAAAGATATTCATGAACAACGTTGAGGTGGCCATAATGATCCTTTTCCTGAGCCTGATACCATTGATTCCGTTCGGAATATTAATATGCTTCCTAAACGGGCTAATAGTCGGATTGATCGCTTTCGTATTCTACCTAAAGATATCTAATCTATATCTATTGATCATATCAATACTTCCTCATGGCATAATTGAATTACCAGTAATATTCTACACTACTGCTATGAGCTTACTAATCTGGAAGAAAGTGAACCTGTCGATAATGAATAAAAAATCAAGCCCGGAGATCAACCTTCTAAAAATAGTAAAATCTCTCTTATTCATAATAATACCTTTTCTCATCATAGCTTCTCTCATTGAATCTTTCATAACTCCGATATTCCTTCCAAAATAAAAAATAGCCTTTAGGCTATTCTTTTATTCCATCAAGATTGATGTCGTATAGTATCTCTTCACTAACTAGTCTGTATTTCAATATCTCATCCTCACTGAACCATACCTTTATCTCTCTCTCAGCTTCTTCCACCTGATCAGAACAATGGATGAGGTTCCTTACTGCCCTTCCATCAACATTTGCTAATTCATATGAATCAAGAGTCAGATCACCTCTTATGGTACCTACGTCCGATGTCAAAGGTTCTGTCCCTCCAACAATCTTCTTGACTATACCGACTGCCTTATTGCCTTGCCAGATCATCATCAATAATGGACCAGCTGTCATGAATGAGACATTGCCCCTCATTATATCCTTACCATATTCGATAGCTGGCTTATCGACTGACAAACCCATAGCTGTCCTATTCTTTACAGTAATCTGTCCTTTTGCCTCGAACCATGCTTCATCCTTATTGTAGTGGGTCCAACACTGATCCTCTGTTGCAAAAGCGAACTTCATAGCAACTAATTTCAATCCTGTCCTTTCTACCCTACTAATAATCTCACCTATCAAAGACCTCTGGACTCCATCTGGCTTTATAATGACAAAGGTTCTTTCTTTATGAACTTCCATTTTTTTATTTTAATTAAATTTATTATCTGATAATTGGCTTTCGCCTTTTATAAATCAAGTTTGCATTATTGTTCAAAAAAAGTCAAAGCCGTACCCCTATTCATCAAAGCTTATATAGTAATCCTTCGGTCCTGAATATTTATCGAATAAATCCTTCCACTCTCCGTCGATATCAGAAACCTTCATAATCCTACCATCTTTCATAAAGGATGGGTCAACTACTCTGGATTTACAAGAAACCTTTGAATAGTACCCTGTCGGGTCCTCGCTGAAACCGATCCTCCTATCCATCCTATCAAAGAACAACTGCAAGTCGGCGTCTTGATCATGGAACTTCCTTATCTTATTCAATAATTCCATATCTGTCAGATAAAGATCATTTTCAGTTATATATCCTCGCTTCAAGGAATGTTTCAAATAATCGCCGACTGTCAGGAACATGACTCCAGAAGTAACGCCTGAATAATATTTATTATTCATCTGTAGGAATATTTCTGCATATCTTCTTGCAGTATCAAAACTATTAAAGACCCACTGATTATCCTTTACTACTAGGTCTTTCATGATATTCCTGACCTCTTCCTGTTCCGATTCCTTGAAAACGATCGCTGTCCTCAGTGAATAATCTATCCTATCTGCACATAAGTCTGGCAGATTCCTTTCTTGCAGAGGGAAATTTTTCTCATCAAGTATATAATCGACATCAAAATCGTACTTCCTCAATATCGAAGGTATTTCTGTCTTAAGGACGAAGTCAACGAATATATTATCCTGCAGATCATGATCCTTCTGGGATCCAGACGCTAATACATAATCAATGCAATGCGAGAATGCGGAATGAGAGACATCGTGGATCAATCCATTTATCTGTTCCTCTATCGGGGCTCCATACTTCTTCAAGAGCAAGTAATCTCCCATGGAGTGTTCAAACCTATTATGTTTAGTATTCGGAAAATATGGCTCCGAGTAACCAGCCTGATCAATTCCTTTCAGTCTTTGGATGGATGGTGAATCTATCAGTTCCAGGATGACTGGCTCGGATATTTCCACTTCTCCATGTATTATGTCTTTATAAATCATGGATATATTATAAATGATTAAAATAAAAAAGTAAAAACTTTCGTCTTTACTTTTCCTGAAAAACTAATTAGCAGGAGGAGCTCCTCCCATATCAGGAGGCCCACCAGCATCTGTATTGCTGTTCGTCGTCTTATTGGTAGTACTCGTACTACTTTTAGAAGAATTCACTTCTTGCTTGGTACTGCTCTGCTGCGTTCCATTAGAGCCGAAAGCCTTAAAACCTGCTATGATTGCAAGCGTTATAGCAATAGCTCCAAGTATGTAATTTATTATTTTCAACTTTTTATCATCTTGCATATTATTTTTTTTGGTTAAATGATCATTTAAACCTGATTACTTATACCTATAATACGCCACTACTGATAAAAATATTTCACAATTAACCCTTATGAAATCCTAAATCCGCAGGATTCTTTCCTCCTGAGATATGGCTTATAACTCCTCCTTTGGTCTCGAAATCGTATCTCAATCTCTTCACTTGACCTGCTAGGTCGATAGTATCTTGTGGTAAATCCTTCTTGATGAAACCCTTTGACCAATAGTCCAGGACTAATTTACTATCGCCGAATATCTTCTTCTCGTTCTTTTCTAAGGCGATTTGCAAGGCATATTTGCATGCCATCAGTTCTCCGAAATTATTCGTCTTTCCTGGAAGAGCGTAGTGACCCTTATCATTCATTATCTCTTCAGGAAAACGCCCCTTCAATAGGCTTTCTCCATTCTCATCAGTGACATTGATCTCTGTGCCGTTTCCACCACCAGTCCCAGCATCAAAATATATTCCTTTTTCCCTATTAACATGCTTAACTGAATAATCAGCTCCTGAATCAAGCCACTTCCTGGCATCTTGTTCGTCTTCAAAACTCTTATACTTCGCTCCTTGCTTGCCTGAGACTATAGATTGGCACTCCGGCCAACTATTGACCACTCCTTTCACTCCCCCTATTTGATATGCGTAAAACTTGCTTTTCTTCATACGTGGATTATTTAATATTATCTTCTATATAATTTCCCTTATTTTAACATATTTATCCAGAATAAAAAATGGGGATAATAAAAACACCTGAATAGGTTCATTATAATACAATAACCTCCTCATTGTGGTTTTATATTAGCTTTAAACAATCGAAGAAATCTTTAATAATTGATTCCTTATCGCCACTAGAATTATATGCACCATTATCGTGTAATTCTATATTAAGGTCATCACAAAGACGAATAAACTTTTTCGACTTATCCGAATCTTCGAAACTGCCAACTTTGACTTCAATTAATTTATTAGTAAAAGTTCTAATACTTTTTTTATTTTCGATTAGATCTCTTAACTCGAGATAATATTTTCGCTTAAAAATGTGCTCCAATACAATCCTACAATCTTCTTCAAAAGGAGTTGTAAATATTCTCGTATCTAAAATCTTCTTAATTTTTTCAGTGCGATATGAAATATCATCATCTGGAAAATCTCGGTCAAAATTTGCATGAGAAATCATGCTCCTTTTATTTACACCATCCAGATATTCTTCGATTTTTAACGTACATGCCCCTGGCATGAGACGTTTAAGACTCTTTGCAAAACGCTCCTCATGAGTTAGTATGATTTTTTGTCTAGGGGAAATAGTTACCTCTACCCCTTTTGCGTCTTTATATTTACAAGCGATATCAGTAATACAATGCACAGTTTTGCGGCTGCGCTCACTATCAAAACTTGACACTGGGTCATCAAAAATAACTATCTTATTATCTAATTCATGATCATGCATAAGAAGTGATATAAAGAATGCGAATGCCAAAAGTCGTTTATCGCTTTCGCTTAATGTATTTTTAAAATTGGGGGCTTTTTCGTCTTCACTATCAATACTTACCTTATGTTTGCCAAAGAATTTAATTGTAAAGATTCGCTCATCCTTACCAACAATCTTCTTTAAGGCCTTGAAATCTTCTATTTCAAAGCTAGCCCCCATTTTTGTACAAAGCGAATTAATTGTTTCTTTGTGAGTATCAAAAATTGATGTGGAATATATTTCAAGCTCCTTTCTTTTTTTCTCTCGTTCAGCTCTGACCTTATCGGCATCGGCCTCTATCGTATCCCAATCAAAACAAAACTTAATCCAAGTATTTTCATGCCTTTTCTTTATAATTTCTAAATATTTTTTTTCACTTTCTAATTGAAGAATTGTCTTAGGCGATGCAATATTAAGTTTATCTTGCTCTAGTTTCCCTAAATCTGTTTTTATTTCTTCTATGTAAGATTTTAATTTATTAAATGAATCAAAATCAATGATATAATTCAAATCTCGTTTTTTATCTATCTCTTTCTCAAAATCTACCTTTAAATTTACGAGATCATCAATTTTTGTATCAGTTAAACCAATATCTAAGTCGTTTGTTTTAAGGTCAAATGCAATTTTTTCAAGAATTGCCCCAATACCCACACTTTTAAAATAATCAATTGCTTTGGCAATTTCATTTTGGAGGTCTTTATATCCACCCTTAAAGTATGTTGCATAAGTACTAATAAGTTGCTCTGCTTCCACTTCAAGCTTTTGACCGCAAAATACGCATGACCTTAAAGAACCATCTATCGGTTTTTTCTTAAGAAATCCTAACCCCTCACTAAGAAAGCTTTGTGCATTATTATCAGTTGCAAAATGAGATTTAATATGACGTTCAATCTCTTCTTGTTTAGCGTCTAATGTCCTAATAAGAGTATCTTTAATATTAAATCTTATACTTGATAAGCTTATTATGTGTGATTTTATTAATTTCTTAATTTCTTCTTTTCCTTGCTCAAACTTAATCTCTTTTTCTTTATCTTTGATTTTATTATCGATATCATCATCTTTTAAATAAGATTTAAATTTTGCAAAATCTATTCCAGGAAAATATCGAAAAAATTCTTTCGTCATCTCAGTTTTCTTATTTGCAAAATACTCACTTTTTTCCTGAAGGGCAATTATCTCATTATTAAGTTCTTGTCCTTTTTTACCAATAATAATAGTATTCAAATTCTTTTGCTGATCAAAAGTTATGCTTTCACCATTAAAAACATTATCTGCAATAAACTTGGAATCAAAAATATGAATGTTTTGATTCGTTTTATTCCAGGCGCAATTTTGAAATACATATTTATCAATAACTCCTTCTTGCTCAAAATCTATTTCGATATTTTGTGTGCCAGCCACACCAAAGGTTTTTCGCCCAATAAGAATATCGTTATTATTAGTTTGAATTGATCTTAAAATAGCAGTGATTGTGCTTTTTCCTTGAGTATTAAGGCCAAAAATAATTGTTTCATTTTTAAACTCGCATCCAGGTGCTAAACAATTTGAAAACCGACCAATATTTATAATCTTTTTAATTCTCTTAATCATAGGCTATATAGGTAAATATTCTCTATACACACGTACAGTTTCCTGATATATCGACTCTATCAGTCGCTCGGTTTGCACAAGTTCAATAAATCCTTTTTGAAGCAGAAGCAAACGAACATTTTGACGAATACGTGCTTTTATTGTTTCATTATTAGTCCAATCAATAGCAAGATCGCGACGAATACGCTTTGTGAGCTCCTTTACAAACTCCTTAATATCAATACCTGCTTTTTTAAGATCTGGATCAGAAGAAAGAGTATCGTAAAAAACTATCTCTTCCTCTGAAAGACCGAGTTGATGGCTTTCAGCATCCAGTCTTTTTATTTCATCAACAACGTCCAGTAAGTGCTTAATAATTTCCGCTGAACTAATAACGTTATTTTCATATCTCTCAATTAGATCAGTTAAAAGAGTTAACATAGTTTCATAACGAGCTTTATTATTTTTTGATCGAACTTTTATTTCTTGATCAAGTATTTTGCGAATAGCATCAATGGCAAGATTCTTATACTTAATTTTCTTGATTTCCTCTGAAAAATGTTCATCAAAAATTGAAATACTTTTCTTTCCTCCATTTTCACTGGCAAATAGATCAATAACCCCCTCGGCACGAATAGAATCCTGAATAAGGCTCTTAATCGCACTCTCTTTGGCTTCTGGAAAAATAATGTGAGGAATTAAAGTCTGTTTACTTATTGCTTCTTTAATTGATTGAAAAAATTGGACATCAGAAATAATTTTCATTGCCTCTTCTTCAGGCATAACAAGCGCATGTAAGCTTGAAAGTTTGGAAACTTGGCTAATATATGCCATTTTTTTGTCGTCAGACAAGTGCCCATCTTTCGTAATAACCTCATTCATTGCGGATTGAAATAATTCAACCAACTTAATTCCTTTTTTGTTTTTCCATCCTGAAAAATCGCTATTTGAAAAATAATTAGATATTTCGCTATGTACTAGCATCATTTCAGATATTATTTCCTCGAGTGAAATCATGGCCTCTTTTTGAACATCGTTTTCATATATAGCTAAAGCTTTTTTTAAATTTTCTGCCACGCCGACATAATCAACAATTAAGCCTCCTGGTTTATCTTTATATACCCTATTTACACGGGCAATTGCTTGCATTAAACCATGATTTCTTAACGGCTTGTCTAAATACATCGTATGTAGATTTGGTACATCAAAACCTGTAAGCCACATATCGCAAACTATTACAAGACGAAGTGGATCATTCACTTTCTTGAATCTTTTTTCTAATTTTTTGACATCGTGCTCATCTTGAACTTTACCAGAGAAATCATTCAATCCAGAAATGACTACTGCACACTCTGGTGCTTTCGCAATATTTTTAATAGCGTTATACATCGCAACGGCGATAGGGCGACTCATTGTTACAATCATTGCCTTACCATCAATAGGTCTGCTATTAAAATGACTCACCACATCTTTTGCAATCTGCTCAATACGACTTGATGACCCAATAATCTCTTCAAGGTCCACCCATTCCTTTCTAGCTTGAGATTTTTCGTCAATTACAGTTTCTCCTAAAATATCATCAAATTTGCTATCAATAAATTGGTCGACTAAGTGTAATGGAATTAAACGTCCTTCATAATAAATCGGTACGGTTGCCTTATCCTTTACTGCCTGCCCAATCTTATAAGAACTTACAATATCACCAAAAACACGCATTGTGTCTTTTTGTACAGTAGAAATTGGCGTTCCAGTTACACCCAAAAAACTAGCTTGAGGTAAAGCACTTCTTACGTTACCTGCAAGTACACTATATTGAGTGCGATGTGCTTCATCAGCAAGAATAATAACATTTTCTCTTTCTGAGAGAATGTTCATTGCATCTGGATCGTCTTGAAATTTTTGAATAGTTGTAAAAATCAACTCACTACCAAGATGAGTAAGTCGATCTTTAAGATCTTTTATGCTTGTTGCCCTTTTCGCAAGCGCACCATAACCAGTTCTACTGAATACTTTAAATAACTGATCATCCAAATCTTCACGATCGGTTAGAAAAATATATGCTGGACTTTTGAGTTCTGAGATTTTTTTTGTTTTATTTACATAAAAAACCATTGATAATGACTTACCAGATCCTTGAGTGTGCCAAAATACTCCGATTTTTCTATCTTGTTTACCTAGAACTGAGCTTATTGTACTTTCGATTGTTTTATTAACGCCATAATATTGATGATAAAGAGCCATTTTCTTTGTATAAGTAACAGCATCTCCATCGCCATCCGCTTCGAAAACTATGAAATTTTGAATAATGTCTAGTAATCGTTGTTTATTAAAAAGTCCTTTTGCTAATAATTCCAATTCAGTTACCCCCCTTGGAATATTACTATCTGATTCTATACCCTTCCAAGTACCATATCTTTCCCATGAAGAGGAAACAGTACCGTGTCTTGCCTTAGTTAAATCTGATAAACAAAGAATTTGGGCATACAAAAAAATTCTTGGAATTTCTTTCTTATAATATTCCATATCACGATAAGCTTGACCAATTGTTGCCTCTTCACGAACCGGACTTTTTAATTCAAATACACCAATAGGTAAACCATTTATAAATACTACACCATCAAGACGGCAAACATTATTAATGCCTTGAACGGTAAATTGATTTACAAATAAAAATTCATTTGCTTCAATATTTTTAAAATCTACCACTTTTACAATTTCTGTTTTATCAGTCCCATTTTCACGCCAAGTTTTTTTAACTCCCTCAGTAATTAAAATAAACATTTCCTTATTACCAAGTATTAGGTCAGGATTATGAAATTTAACAACACCATCTACAACTTGTTCTGCTTGAATAGCAGGAAGTTGCGGGTTAAATCTGCGCACAGCAGAAAGTAGTTTATCTTTAAGGACAATCGTATTGAAATTTTCGCGCAAAGAATTCGCCTGATTTGGCGCTATATCTGGACCATAAGCATACTCATATCCTTGACCTTTTAACCATTCAATTAGAGCCTGTTCTGTTAGGTTATTTTCATTTAAATTGTTCATATATTTTTTACCTTTTAGGTTTCTTTTCTAAAAAAATTGAATCTATCATCAATTCACCAATAAACGAAAATTTATAATCAATAAGATTTGTCAAATTTTCTATTCTAGAGAGCAAGCTGTAAATACAGTCACCGATCTTATACTCATCGGTGTCTTTTTTAAGGACCTTATCACCGAAAATCGTTTCTGCCTCTTCCTGATCAATCACAAAACTATGATCTTTATAACCGTACACTAACCTAGTCGCTATCTCACCCGGATCTTTTATTAATAGATCTTTTTTCTTTTCCAATAATCTTATTGCATACTGTGCAGCTGATTCAGCAACTCTTTCATAGTGCCCTATTGAAATAGGTTCAATTGTTAAAGCCAAATATCTTGCGAACATTTCTGACGATTTTGGATTATTTCCAACGAGCTCAGCAATATGTTCAACAGAATTTTTCAAGCCAAGAGTAGGCATATTATTTATCTGTGGATCAATTGGGCCAAGTTCGCTTAATTTACCCATATGAATCTCATCTGCTCCGCAAGATAAAAGCGTTGCTGCAGATTTTGCATACCTAGGTACCACTGCAATAAATTTCTTGTCAGAAAATTGTTTGCATAACTTACCAATAAGATATGCTGGTCCAGGATAACCACCCCCAGAATGAATTACTAATATCAATGGTTTTGTCCTATCGAGCTTATTTAATGACCTATATATTTTATCGGAATGAGTATTAGATAAGGATGCATTGTCGAATAAAACTAATATGTTATACTCGTTTGATTTTGCTTGTTTTTTAACTTCCTGATTTAAATATTCGTTAAATTTTTCTAAAAATAGCTTTTTATTTTCATCAGAAGAATCTTTTATATACAATATGAAAATATTTAAAACATCGTTCCAGATAATTTCCTTTTTTAGTTCTTTTTTATCTTGAGTATTATTACTTCTCTTTGTCATATATTTAGATTAGTTTTACTAATAATTGATCCCTTTGTGAGTTTAAAGAAGTATTTTCTTTCCTCAAGACTAGAACTTCTTTAGTGATATTTTCAAAAACTTGTAATAATGATATTTCTTTTGGAATTAAAATCCTAAAACCTCTAATGTCACCATTTGATAGATGGCCAACAGTTGCACCAATAATTGTCTTTTGTAAAAAATTCAATTGCTCCTTTATTGCTTCGTAGATAAAATAGCCTGGTAAATCCGACCTTACTCGCGCGACCCTCTGATTAAGGAAAGCACCTTCACTATACCAAAAAGCATAATGAAATATTCCGTCCATACCAATGAGTAAATCGCCTGATTTAATTTCATATTCTGCTTCAGGAATTTCTGGTGAAAAAGTTTTTGTTACTCCAGACAAAATATCTCTGATACGAACAACAGGAACGCCTAAACCACTCTCATTAAAAAGATTTGATTTAAAATTAAATCCAAAGACTATATCACTAACACTATTTAAATTCTTAACTTCCCACTTCTCAGGAGTATCTCCTAATTCATTATTAATTATTTTTACTTTCTCATATCCAGGAAATTTAAAATTTACAAACCATTCATTAAAAATATTTTGTGCCATTGCTTCAAGATTTTTAATAATCTTATTATTATTTTCTATCTTTTCATCATAAATATTTAAAAGAGAGGCTATTTTTTTCTGAATGGAAATATCTGGCGCTTCAAAATTAATTTTCTCAAAAACGCTCTTTGTTATAATGGGCATTGTTGAACCTCCTTCTTCTGCAATTGAACGTAAGGTGGGATACATCGATTTCAACGTATAGTAAATAAAATCAACATCAAAACAATCCTGATTAATAATAATAGAATTAATTTGTTGATTTGTTAGAGATGTTCTTTGGGAAACAATAACTTTACCCATATCTGACCCAATACATGTCACAATAATTGATTTAGGTGGAATAACCATATTCTTGTAGCGCGCTTTTCCCTCAGAAGATATTTTTCTTTTTACATAAGAAAGATATTTACTCTCACTAGAAAAATCTGTTGGAGTGATAAAATCTATTTCGTTGCCCCAGTCTTCTGGATTATTTTTTGAAGGAGTTTTTCCCGTAATAATACGTCCTAAATCTTTTATAGAGTATTTTTTCCTTTTTATATTATTTATTTTCTCTAGTAGTTTACTCATATATTTATTAAATCAAAGCTCTAATTATTAAAAATCCAAAGGTAATTATAAGGCAAATACCAATGAAGCAAATGGTTCTTGTTATTATATTATGTTTAGTAAAATCTTGGGTAATTAAAGCAGTGCCACCCGTATAGGCATTTGGGGGCTTTATCCATGAGTGTGAACTTTCAGCCATTATATACGATATTCCAACAAGAATCATACCAAGTCCGATCCCAAAAAGGTTTTTTGCTTCAATAAATTGGGGTGTGTAAACAAAAGATCCAATAACTGATGAAATACCTAAACATAGAACAATCCTCCACCACTTATCTAATTTAAAATTGTTGAATAAATTAGTCATGCTAAAATCCAAGTTCTTTAAGATTATTTTCAATCTCTTTTTCTAATTCTCGACCTCTAGCAAAAGCTTCACGAAGTTCCCTCGAAATCTTTTGCATCTTTTCTTCAAAAGAAACTCCATCATCTTCTACTTCCGCAAGACCAACATATCTCCCAGGAGTGAGAACATAACCGTTCCTTTTTATTTCATCAAATGTTGCTGACCTACAAAAGCCAGAAATATCTTCATATTTTTGATTTTTAAGCTCACCACGCCAAGCCCGAACGGTATCAGCTATTTTTTTAATATGACCTTCATTGAAGACAACTTGTTTGCGTGAAATCTGCTCAAAAGTATTTCGAGCATCAATAAATAATGTTTCGCCAGTTCGCTGTCTAAAACGATCACCGGCTTTATTTTTTGACAAGAACCAAAGAGATACTGGAAGTGATACATTATAAAATAATTTTGATGGGCAAGAAATAATCACATCAACTAAATCATTTTCGATTAATTTCTGCCTTAGATCTCCCTCTTTTCCCGACACAGCCAAAGCTCCGTTTGGCATAACAAATCCAGCATTTCCATTAGGTGCTAAATGATGCGCAAAATGTTGCACCCA
Source organism: Minisyncoccota bacterium (assembly GCA_028704755.1). Taxonomy (GTDB): domain Bacteria; phylum Patescibacteriota; class Minisyncoccia; order Minisyncoccales; family Minisyncoccaceae; genus Minisyncoccus. The sequence continues at coordinate 65,680 of JAQWEU010000001.1, forward strand.
GAGAAAATTGGCATTCCCTGAAGGTGGAATACCTAGGGTTATGCGGGGATCATTATCTGATAGCTTTGATGGTTCCCATTCAGCATTAAATGGAGGATTACTAATTACAAAATCAGCCTGTAAATGAGGAAATTTGTCCTGATAATAAGTATTCCCTAACTCAATTTTCCCAGAAAGACCACGAATAGCAAGATTCATTGTAGCTAAACGTAAAGTGGTTTGATTACTTTCCTGGCCATTAATAGCAAGCTTAGAAGAATCTTGTTCGTGTTTTAATAAATACTCTCCCATTGTTACAAACATTCCACCACTACCACAAGCAGGATCTAATACGCGGGCATTTTCATATGGTTCTAATATTTCTACAAGTAATTTAACGATTGGTCTTGGACTAAAAAATTCTCCGCCACGTTTTCCTTCAGATGAAGCAAATTGACCAAGGAAATATTCATAGATACGGCCAAGTATATCTTTTTCTCTATCAAAATTATGATCGAATGAAATTCGAGAGAATATATTAACCAACTCACCAAGTACCGTACTGTCTAGAGTTGTACGTGTGTACACCTTTGGCAAAACACCTTCTAATTCTGCACGATTATCATCTTCAATATATTCCATTGCTCTATCAAGGACTTGTCCGAGATCTGATTGCATTGTTTTCACTTGCAAATATTCCCATCGAGATTTTTCTGGAACATAAAACACTCCGACACTTTTATAAAAGTCTTTAGTTTCAAGGATTTGTGCCCGTGCGTTATCATCATTCACATAAAAATCTTCATTCTTCGAATCGTGAGTAAGAATTTTAAGCTCTTCGCGTCTTTTATAAAAAGCATCTGATATATATTTTAAAAAAAGAAGGCCGAGAACAATATTTTTATACTCAGATACATCAATATTCCCACGAAGCTTATCAGCGGCAGCCCAAAGCTCTTTTTCAAAATCTAAATCGTGATGTTGATTTTTTTTACCAACAACACTTTCTGTTGCTTTTTTTTGCTCTACTTGTATTCGATCTTGTATTTCAGAAGATAAGGAAGATTTAGGTATAAGATAAGTTGGCTTAGAGGGATCTCCAACATTCTCGGCCATTATCTCTCCCTTTTTAATCTTTTGATGAACAGCGACACGACTAATGCCAAGCATTTTCGCTAGCTGGGTTGGGGTAACAAATTGTGTTTTATCTATAGACATAATTTTATTATTACTTAACATATGTAAAGTATAGTACATTATTGGAGATAATGCAAGTTAACATGCGTAAAGTTGATAGCAATCTATCTATTCGAAAGATTCTGCTCTTCTCCATTAAGAATAAACATTGTTAATTTGTATAAAGCTATATTTAATTATAAACGTTGCGATTTTCTAATAATTACCACCTATAAGGTAATTTTCAAATAATTTAAAAAGAACCCTTGTTAATAATTTTTAAATTCCTGATAAGGTTTGAAAATGATAACGAAAGTATAAGCTTAGAATGTAGAATATGAATGAGATTGAAAATATAATCATGGACTAGCAATGCTCGGATTTAAATTAAAGAGTAAAATACAAATTAATTAAGGAATAGCAAAAATACACGAGCTAATCGTGTATTTTTACTTAATTCCTTATGCGGTTATTGCATCCATAAACAGATGAATCAACTCTCATAAAAATTGCTGGCGGAGGGAGAGGGATTCGAACCCCCGGTGAGTTGCCCCACAATAGTTTTCAAGACTATCTCATTCGTCCGCTCTGACATCCCTCCATAATCTTTACCTTAATATATATACTATAATAATTAAAATTTTACAATGCCCTAAAAAAGAGTTAGAATATAGTAATATGATTTGTATTTTATTTAAAAACATAGTAAAATTATTTCAATAGAACATTCATAAAAAATCTATGTCTGACCAAAAACTAATAGATACAATAAAACATAAAATTTCATTAGGAGTTTCAGAAGATGAAATACTCGAGACACTAGTAAGCCTAGGGTGGGCCAAAGACGATGTGAAAAACTCTTTAAATACTCTTAATTTCGACAACCATAAAGCTACAAAAGGAATTAATCCTTTCCAAGAAAGTCCTAAGCAACCACCAATCCAAGAAAAAATTGCTCCTATTCAGCCAGAACCATCTGGACCTAAGATAATCTTTACGGGACAAGATGGCTCAATGGTTAATAGTAATAAGAAGAAAGGTGGAAAAAGCCAAATCGTTCTCATTTCCCTACTCATATTGATAACCTTAGTAGGAGTAGCTTCTTTTATCTTCCTTGAAGATATCAAGAAAATTGATCCATCGCAGATATCATTCAACACTATCATCAATCTGATAACTGGAAAGCCTAATGAGACAACGCCAAAAACACCAGAGATTCCTCCATTGGTCCAACCAGTTAAACCTCCTACTGCTCCTAGTGGTGACGTCACGATATATGGTCCATATGAAATAGCAGGAGAATTAGCGATGTCTAGCGGCAATTTCACCTTTTTCTATGAAGAAAAGACTGAAGATGTAACATATCAGTATATTGATATCAATGGCTCGTCATACGGTCCATATCAAAGAGTTGCCAGCATGGGAGTATCAAGACCGATAGTTCCTTCTGTATACAATGATAAATTCGGATTCTCCTATTATGATGCTAGGCAACAGGCTTGGTACGTGAATATAAACGGAAATGTGATGGGGCCTTATAGCGAAGTCTCCAATGTATACTACTCAGCAAACGGTTACATATTCGCTGGTAAGAAGAAAGAAAGTATTTATTACTACATAAATATAAATGGGAAAGAGGATCAGAAAAATCCTTATGTGACAACCGATAATAATATCTATTTATCAGACAGTGGAAGCTACAGCTTCTCATACACTAGTAATAATAAGAAAAGTATCAATATAAATGGAAAGGTATTCGGACCATATGATATTGAAAAAGTAGGAAAAGGAGTGATGTTCAATGAGGATAAATTCTACTTCTTATATAATGATAGCGGTAAAGAACTTGTCAATGTAAATGGAAAGGTCTATGACAGCAGTGGAAGTGTCGTATACGACTACTTGAAAAACCAATTCGAATTCCATTATACAAAAGATGATGGCAAGAAGTATGTCAATTTGAACGGCAAGGAAACCTTGGATGAGGAGAAAGCATTATTAGCTGCTAATTATTCTTTCAAAAAAGATTCTGAATATTTCGTGAATCTCGGACAAAAGAAAGAAGGTCCGTATAAGAATATTTCTATCGTCTCAAAAGCTAAGGATTCATACATATTCGGATATCAACTAAGCGATGGACAATGGTTCATAAACATCAATGGTGTCGGTAATGGTCCTTATGAGGATATATCCCCTATAGTCTTCATAAACGAGAAGAACAGCTATGGATATGTATTCAAGAGCGGAGGTAAATGGTATGTCCAGATAAAATAATATAAAAGCACTTTTAAAAAGTGCTTTTTTATTTGATTTTAATCGAAAATCTGATAGTATTAATTTGTTATACGTCCTCGTAGTTCAATGGATAGAATATGAGCTTGCGGAGCTTACGATAGAGGTTCGAATCCTCTCGAGGACACATTGATCAATTTATCTTATTGCCTTGAAATAATCATTTACCAAAGAAATGGTCTCTTTATCGTTATTATAGACAGTCTTCCATATGACAACTATGTCAGCGTCATTAAAGACTGATTGTTGCACTTCCCTTATAGTATCCCCTCCTGCAATCGCTGTCATCACATCGAAAGACCCCTTGATCCTCCTTATGTCATATAATGGCAACTGTTTTTCCCTATTGCACCTCTCCTCGTCCACTCCTCGATGGAGGATGACTACTGGAGGAACTCTCTTCAACGAATAGAGGACAGAAAGAGGATTCTCTACGTTCATCATATCGATCATTGGATCAATGCCATATTTCTCACAAGCATCAATGAAGCTATCAAGAGTTTCCTTTGGGGCGCTACCTAGGGCAACCACCGCGCTGGCACCATTATTAACAGCCATAGCAACCTCTGTTTCTCCTCTGTCCATGGTCTTGAGATCAGCTACTACATATGGGTCTATGTTGCCCATTCCATGAAGATAGGCTGATTGGACAGCCCACTGCTTTATCTTAGATACGGCTAAGATACCATATCTCTTAATCAAAGGAGTTCCTGCTTCTAGAATAATTCTTTCATTGACTGGAATAGAGCGAATAATATCTCTCGCATCATCAAGAGTAGAATTAAAGGCTATCTGGAGATACTTATTCCTGTGATTCAGTTTTGTTTTTAGCTTTTTCATATTAAGTATTAGTCAAGAAATAATAAAGGTAAGAAGCTACTCATAATGAGTAGCTTTCAACTATTTCTTATTCATGAAATCCCCTATTGATTTTATCCCCTCCATGAATTCGATCGGTAAGGCAAATATGACAGTCTTACTTGGGTCAGGATTTATCTTCTCAATCGTCTGCAAGGTCCTCATCGAGATACCTCCAGGGGTAGAACTTAGGATACCCGCTGCCTTTGCTAATTTCTCAGAAGCAGTATATTCTCCCTCTGCCCTGATGATGATAGCCCTTCTCTCCCTCTCTGACTCAGCCTGTTTGGCCATAATCCTCTTCATATCAGCTGGAAGCTCGATATCTTGAATCTTTATATCAATAACCTCTATACCCCACTGTTTGGTGCCAATTTCGACGATTGATTGTATTTTTTCAGCTACCTGTTCCCTTTCAGAAAGAAGAGAATCCAATTCAATGCCTCCGATCACATCCCTTAAGGCAGCCTGGGCATATTGCGCAACAGCCAGAGTGTAATCCTGGATGTTCAATATGGCCTTCTCAGCTGAATCGACTCGGAAATACACAACAGCGTTGATACCTACTGGAACGTTATCCTTCGTAATGACTTCCTGCTGAGGGATGTCCACTGTGGTAATACGCATATCGATCTTTATCATCCTTTGGATTCCTGGAAATATCCAATTCAATCCTGGATCCTTAGTTCCAGAATATTTTCCAAAGGTCAGAACCAGTCCTTTTTCAAACTGATCAATGACTCTGATACCAGGAAGGAAGATAAAAATAAATAGTAATCCTAAGATAATGAATAGTAAAAAAATTAATTCTGCCATGTTTTTATTTTATTTTATTTAATAAATATATTATAATAAATACCATCATTAAAGTAAATAGTAAAATAAATGTTGAATTTTTCAACCCCCATAGAAAATATTCCTAAAATCGGTCCAGTATATGCAAAAAGATTCAAGACGCTTAAGATCAAAACCTTAGGTGACCTTATTTTCTATTTCCCTAAATACTACCAAGACTATTCTAATATCAAGAATATCGCCGACGTGAAGATCAATGAGGAGATATGCGTAAAGGGAAGGGTCATCGAAATAGAGGAAGAAAAGAGCTGGAAGAAAAAGCTCCTAATAACCAAGGCTATAGTCCAAGATGAAACGGCTGCTATCCAAGTCGTATGGTTCAACCAGCCATATATCGCTAAGAATGTAAAAAAGGACGATGAGATCATAGTCGTAGGGAAAACTACCATTAGTAGAAACTATCTATATATCAGCTCTACTTCTTTTGAAAAGATAACTGAGAAAGAGAATATCCATCTCGGTAAGGTTTCTGCCGTGTATGCTGAGACGAAGGGAGTTACTTCTAGGTGGATAAGATATATCTTGAATTCTATAATCGATCCGATAGTCAGCAGGTTACCTGAAACACTACCAGAGGAGGTCATAAGGAAACATGATCTATTGCCACTAAAAGAAGCGCTGTATCAGATCCATTTCCCTTCCTCCCTAGAAATAGCTGAAAAGGCTCAGATGAGATTCTGTTTTGAAAATGTTTTCATGATTACTCTATTCAGTGTAAAGAAAAAGATTGAGAACGAGAATGAAACTGCAAGCCAGGTCCCGATAAATAATCCTGTAATGGAAAGATTCCTTGATGATGCTCCGTTCCAATTGACCAATGATCAGAAAAAGGCTGGCTGGCAAGTATTGAAAGACATGAACAGAAAATATCCGATGAACCGATTACTGCAAGGAGATGTCGGATCAGGTAAGACTGTTGTCTCAGTAATGGCCGCTATCAATACAGTAAAGAATAAGTTCCAAGTAGTGTTAATGGCTCCTACTGAGATATTAGCGAAACAACATTTCAAGACTTTCTTCGAGATGCTAAAAGGATATAATATCAATATAGGACTACTGACTGGAAAAGAAGATAAATATTATTCCAAGAAACTGAAGTCTGACACAATCGAGATATCAAGATCTAAACTGCTCGAAAAGACTGAGGACGGAGAAATCGATATATTGATCGGGACACATGCGCTGATAATGCCTGAAAAAGGAAAAGATAAAGTACAGTTCGATAATCTAGGACTAGTAATCGTCGATGAGCAGCACAGATTCGGAGTCAAACAAAGAGCATCTCTCTGTAAGAGACAGAAAGATAAGATTCCTCATCTATTATCAATGACAGCAACCCCTATTCCCCGTAGCCTAGCACTGACTATTTGGGGAGACCTGGATCTATCGACCATAATCGAGATGCCTAAGGGCAGAAAAAAGATAATCACAGAAATCGTAACCGAACTAGAGAGACAGAAAACATATAATTTCATCAAGAAGGAAGTCGAAAAGAAGCGACAGGTTTTTGTGATATGTCCAAGAATAGAAGCTAATGAGAAAGAAAACTATGCGGCGATAGAAATGAAGAACGTAAAAGAAGAATACGATAACCTTTCAACTAAAATATTCCCTGAATTGAAAATCAATATGCTGCATGGAAAAATGACTCCGAAAGAAAAGGAGAAAATAATGAAAGATTTCAAATCAAAGAAATTCGATATTCTCGTATCGACTTCAGTAATCGAAGTGGGTATAGATATTCCTAATGCCTCAGTGATGGTAATCGAAGGGGCAGATAGGTTCGGATTGTCGCAGCTACACCAATTCAGAGGAAGAGTCGGCAGAGGAGAACATCAATCATATTGTTTCCTATTCACAGATTCTAACAGTAAGAAGACTGGGCAACGACTACAGGCAATGAGAAAATATGATAGTGGCTTCAAGCTATCAGAAATGGATCTCAAGATCAGAGGCCCAGGCGATTTCTTCGGAATAAAACAGTGGGGCCTTCCAGACTTTGCTATGAATGCTTTGAAAGACCCTAAGATGATCGAAGCGATAAAAAAAACTGCCGATGAAATAATCGAGCAGGATCCTTTATTGAATAAATACCCTAATCTGAAAAAAAGATTAGAAGTATTCAGTGAAAAAATTCATCTAGAATAATCAAATCGTGGAAGCATAGACCAGTATAGCGAAGAACATCGAAAATACAGCACCGCATAAGAACCCCCAAATTACGTATAATCTCTTCGCTCTGAATGCCCAAAAAGCTAGGACCATTCCTATCATGTATATCAAGAATATCAATATGGGCTGATAGGTCAAGAAATAGAACATGGCTACGACGGTCAAGAATCCAAAGATAAAATCAACTATCTTTTTCATTCCATTATTATAATAGCTGCTAGATATTTCCAATACGAGGTATTTACCTTGCTCTTCCTCGACACTATCAATCCTTGCTTCCCTCTTTTCTTCATAAAAAGGTTGAGGAAGAATGATATTTTCGTTTTTTTCTGAATCAGGTATGAATATTATTGGCTGATATACTTTTGGTTCTTCTCTTACAGGGACTGAAAAACTTTGCAATCTTGCTGCTACTATTTTTTCATCCTCATCGGTTACAATGAAGTCTTTTTCTAATTCATCTTTTTGCATTGCTATGATTATATCATTTATAGCAAAAAAAACAATTACGGAGCTTATTTCTTCCTAACCTTAGGCGTTACCCAGAAACCCATATATTTCCCTGCGAACCAATGCAGCTGAGCATGGAGTGCTGGAAACGAGCTCAAGAATATAGTTACGAATGGAATCAGGGCCCATTCTAGAATCATGACGATATACTTAGTAATCCCAACCTCTTTCGGTCTTTTCGGCAGGATCAGCATGCTCAAGTAAATCGAACCTATCAATCCTAGCATGTTAATCGTCAAGATAGTACTTGTTGCTTTTGGCAGATTATATGATATCAGCTGCTTGGAGAATTCTGCTCCTCCGACAAAAATAGGCAACCACCCAAGAGCGAAGATCAAGATCGAAGACACTCCCCATGATACATGTCCCTCGATCAAATCCCATCCCATCAGTATCTTCTTTTTCAGTGCTATCTTCTTGTTCTTCAAACAAGCAAAAAAATAATACGGAACTTCTCCGACTCCATAAGCCCATCTCTTCTGCTGTTGATAGATATTCTTCAATGTCACCATTGTTCCTTGACCACAATTCGCATCCATTGAAATGGGGTAAAACATCGGCTCCACCCTGTAATCTCCATCGTATTCAAAGAAGCATTGCCAAAAGATCCTGGAGTCATCAGAAACAACGTTCGTCTGCTTGAAGCCGACATCACTCAAGGCTTTGAAACTCATCGAATGCGAAGAAAAAGTAACTAGCTTTTCTGGCTGTTCCTGATTCATAGTATGCCAGAAAGTAGCTGAGAATGAAAAAACTCTCGAGATGACTGGACATTGCCAAACATTATTAAGATATAGAGGGATTGGCTGATAACTTGCCCTGCAGGGTCTATCGACAGTAAGGTAGATATATGTCAGACAACTAAAATATTTCGGGTAAACACAAGCATCTATATCGAAAGAAGAAACTATTATATTCTCGTAAGGGATCTTCAATGGGTCGATTATCAATTCTTTTACTTTCTTGCTCGCCCAGGCGTCATTCGCACCATGTCCAGGAATTTCTCCTTCAATGCCTTTTGGGTGCCAAGTCACTAATAGCTTGAAGAATTTATCTCCATATTTATCCTTGATATAGTTCGAAACTTCAGTCGCATGTTCCTTATCAGCCTCTTCGCAACCTAAGACAACTATCATCTTATCCTTTGGATAATCCACCTGACATAATAGATTGAATGTCTGATCTACTAAATCTAAAGGCTCTTTGTAAGTAGGAAGAATCAGGAGGTGATATATCTCTTTCCAATCCTTGATTTCTAGTCCATTCTTAGGAGCTCCTAGCTCATCAAGCTTTTTGATCCAATCCTCTTTCTCATTCCTTTTCATTCTAGAATAGCCGCTTTTAAGAAAGAAATAGAAATATACAGTCCTGAAAAGCCACATAAGGTCGTAGGCAATTATCAAGACTGCTACGAGAAAAGGTTGCTTGAATGAAAAAACTACGGCAAGAATTAAAACGCCGAAACTAATCAAAGGAGTGAGCATTTCGAAGAATCTATAGATAATCCTTTCCTTCTTGTTCTCTAATTCAGCAGATCTTCCGATTTTGAGATAATATTTTTCTTCCATTTCTTTATTATTTGGAGCATTTGCCAAATATTTATCTTTCTATGCAAAAAGGAAGATTCGATCTTCTTTTTGTGACCCTACAGGGAATCGAACCCTGATTACCAGATTGAAAATCTGGTGTCCTAACCGTTAGACGATAGGGCCTTTTTATAACAAATTATATATAACAAATATATCATAAAAAATCAATACCTACTAGCCAGAAATCCTTTGATTTTATCCAGTTTTTAGTATAGAATTGACTTATATATGATAATCTTAGGAATTGAAACAAGTTGCGATGATACAGGGATATCTTTAATGGACGAAAGCCCTGAAAAGGTCCGTATTCTGGCTAATTCGGTCTCTTGCCAGGAAAAAATACATTCTCCTTATGGGGGAGTCTTCCCCGCTCTCGCAAAAAGAGAACATCAGAAGAATATCTTACCCCTACTCAAGAAGGCACTTAAAAAAGCGAACCTATTGAAAAAGGAAGAAGGCTCTCTCGACCTGAGTAAGATCAAAAAACTTGAAAATGTGCTTGAGCGATATCCTGACCTCTTATCGGAGATGAAGTCCTTTTTCAGTAATTACAAAAAACCTGAAATCGATAAGATTGTCGTAACCGTTGGGCCAGGGCTTGAGCCGTGCCTGTGGGTAGGAATAAATTTTGCGAGGGCTCTCAGCCTATATTGGGAAATTGATGTTATTCCAGTCAATCACCTTGAAGGTCATTTGCTTTCTAATCTATTAGACCAGAATCCGGCAATACCTTTCCCTTCGATCGGATTGATCGTTTCTGGAGGAAATACTCAGATCATACTCATTGAAAAACTAGGAAAGTATAAAGTAATCGGGGAGACAAGAGACGATGCTGCTGGAGAATGCTTTGATAAGACTGCTCGATTACTAGGCCTGGGCTACCCAGGAGGAAAAAAGATATCTGAACTGGCAAAGAGATTCAAGGAATCTTCTTTTGATATACGACTACCTAGACCGATGATACATGAAAAAAACCTTGATTTCAGCTTTTCTGGATTGAAGACTGCAGTTCTTTATGAGACTAAAAAAAGAAAAAAGGAAGTATTGGAATCAGCTGAATACAGGATAGAAATCGCAAAGGAAATAGAAAATGCAATAGTTGAAGTCATAGCTAAAAAGATCGAGAAGTCAATCGAGAGATTCGATGCAAAAGGAATAGTAGTCGGGGGCGGAGTTTCCGCTAATAAGAAGCTAAGGTCTGATCTAAAAAAACTAGCAAGAACTAAGAGGATAAGTATCACCTTCCCAAAGATCAGATATACTGGAGATAATGCTTCAATGATTGCCATAGTGCCACATTTTTCTAAGAACAAAAAGGTTGTTAATTGGAAGAGCCTAAGACCCAACTCTAATTTGAAAATAAATGGTAGGTAATATATTCTTACATATACTAATCGCTACTATCCCAGGACTGATCTGGTTATTCTTTTTCTTGCAAAAAGATAATCTAAAGGAACCTGGGATGCAGATAGTCAAGGTCTTCTATATTTCCATGATAATGGTATTCCCCGCAGCAATGATAGAGATATATATGCAGACTAGGATAGATGGATGGAATACTGATAGTTTTTATTACCTCCTTAAACATATCTTTATCGTAGGACTAGTTGAAGAATCATTAAAATATCTAGTCGTCCGATATGCCGTACTAAAGAAATCCTTCCTTGACGAACCGATTGATATTATCATATATATGATAACCTCTGGACTAGGCTTTGCCACGGCAGAAAACATCCTAACCTTCATGAATAATTCCCAATTCCTATTCAGCTCCCAGATCCAGAATGGCTTGATAGTTGCAACAACAAGATTCTTTGGTGCCAATCTCTTACATGTCCTATGTAGTGGAATCATCGGTATATTCATTGCACTATCATTCTATCATCTTAAGAAAAGGTGGTGGATCATATCTTTAGGCTTCCTATTGAGCATTACGATACATGGGGTCTTTAACTTTTCCATAGAATTGTTTATAATCAATAATAATGAACTGATCGCAATCCTTCCTTTCATTATAACAACGACGATCCTAGTGCCCTTCATTGCTGCGCTTGGAAAAATAAAAAAAATGAAAAGTGTTTGCAAGATAAATTAATAATAAATAAAGATATGTTTTTCAAAAATAAAAGCAGAAAAGAAGAAATAATTAATGATGTTGAGGTTGAAGAAAACGAGAACTGGAATATCGATGAAGGTCAGTTAGTAATTGACGTATACGAGACGGAGAAAGATCTGATAATCCAGGCTGCAATATCTGGAATAAGGACTGAAGACCTAGATATATCGCTTGAGAATGATATGCTAATTATAAAAGGAGATAGGCCAGATCCAAGCAATTCAAAGACGAAGAAGTATTTCATACGAGAATGCTATTTCGGACCTTTCTCAAGAGAGATAATCCTGCCTAGAGAAATAGACACATCAAAAATTAAAGCAGAGATCAAGGAAGGAATCTTGACGATTAAGATGGTAAAGATTGAACGAGCAAAGAATAAGAGAATTAATCTTGATGAAGATCAGTATCAGAATGAAGACGAGGAAGAAGAAAAACCTATAAAGAAAAAGAGTAGTCCGAAGAAAAAAGCGAAGAGTGCTGATGAAGACGAGGAAGAAGAGGAGGAAAGAGATGCATATGACGAGGAAGAAGAGGAGGAGGAATAAATAAAATAAGAGCCGGAAGGCTCTTTTTTAATTGCTTTGGTTGAATTTTCCTATCTCTATATCACTAATCAAGTAATTACCACTATTATTCACTACAGTAAATAATAATTCCCTATTACCGATATCCTTCTCCTTACTATCGTAATATTCATGAACGACTACCTTAATCTTGTATGTATTCTCATCTAAGAAATCGATATCTCCGGAGGTCTCGTATCTCGACCATCTTGATTCTCCTGAAGTTATATAATGGAATGTTTGGCTTTCTAAAAAGCTTGGTGATACGTATTTTCTTATCTGCGTATTATCGTTATTGATTTTTGCATTGAGGAAATTGAAAATATCATCTTTCAATAACTTCGAATCAAAACGATTCTCCCCTCTGAAATCGATGATGCTCTTAACTAACTTATCGAGAACACTCAAACTTGTCTCATCCTTGCTATTCGTATAGATAGGTTCGATAATCATTCCATACCCAGCCATCACACATCTCTGATTTGTCATATCACCACAATCATCTTTCCCTCCTATAAAGATATAATTGTCTTGATTATCATCCTTTCTTACGATTAGGCTTTCTAATTGATTATTATTGTATTTCTTCTCAACCTTCCAATCATCCTTGTATTTGAAGCGGAAATTATTCCATTCTTCTACGTTGTAATCATTAAAAACATCTGCCTTGTTTTCCATATTAGAAACAAAACCTTTCTTTGTCTGATCCTCAACAACACTTGTTCCTTTCTGCGCTCCAGAAAAGACAATGATGACGATGAATATAAACAGTACCCCGCCAGCTAATAATATGATTTTTGCAGAATTATTCATTTAATTATGGAAGTTATGATTATCTGTATTGATTATACATCATTTCTTTAAAAAAAGAACTAGTAATTTACTAGTCTTTTTCTGATAACTATTGAGGTACCTATTCTGGATTCTGTTTCGGTGATTGAACATTGTTGACCTGATCATTCCTTATCTGGATATTCTGAGCAGTAACGCTTCCGTCCTGATTTTCCGTTCCGATCACCATGACTCCCGTACCTACTCCCAAGTCAGTAAGAGACCCCTCGGTTGATTTCGTTACTTTTGTCTTATCAGAAAATAGGACGATCCTTGAGCCACCATTCGTTGTCCCTATCGTCAAAGTATTGTCTTCCTTTGTCTTAATATCCCCATTGATCATACCTCCTTGTCTATTCCTATTGGGATTCATAGATATGCTTCCTCTTGATTGCCTTTCAAATCCTAGTTGATGACTATTGCTCTTTTTCTCAGTCATGACTCCAGCGTAAAATGATAATATACCTACTAGTATTACTGATACTAATAATATTGTAATGTTTTTCTGTTTTTCCATTTTGTTTTTCTAAATTAATTATTATTCATAGCGCAAGCACTCTATTGGATTAAGTTTACTGGCACGACTAGCTGGATAATATCCAAAGATGATGCCTATTGCTCCTGATACGCCAAAAGCTAAAACTATTGATTCAGTAGAAACTTTCGTAGCGATACCTCCGAACTGATGTGCTATTACGGCTATGCCCCACCCTAAAGAGACTCCGACAATTCCTCCGATAAAAGTCAACATTATCGCCTCGCCCAAGAACTGATTATTAATATCCTTCCTCTTCGCTCCAATCGCTTTCCTCAGACCGATTTCTTTCGTCCTCTCGGTTACAGTCGTCAACATCATATTCATTATTCCTATACCCCCTACGACCAAGGAAATAGATGCAACTGCCCCTAATAACATAGTAAAAGTACTCGTGACAGATGATGCAGTCTGAACGATATCTGCCTGGTTCATAATACTGAAATCTGCAGAAGCCGAGTCGGTTATATTATGCCTTTTCAATAACAATGCGGTTACCTCTTCCTGAACAGCTGTCATCGAATCCTGATCAACTGCTTGAACATTGATAGTAGTCACGTATTCACCCCCAGTAAAATATTGCTGGGCGACTGCCAAAGGGATATAGATAGCATTGTCTGCATTATTAAATCCCGTACCACCCTTTTCAACCGTAAGTCCGATCACCTGGAACTCTATCTTATTTATCTTTATCTTCTGACCAATCGGATCTACATCTTCTCCGAATAGATCGTCTCTTACGGTAGGTCCAATGACTGCTACCCTTGCCATACCACTAGATTGCTGCTCAGTAAAAAAATATCCACTAGCTATTTCCACATTCTTTATTCCAGCATATGACGCTGTCGTACCAATAATCGAAGTATTAGTATTATTTCCTTTTGCAATTACCTGATAACGGCTCGAAACTTCTGGCGCTACGTCTTTCACATTACTCACTTCTGATCCTATTGCTTCGGCATCATCCTTGGTAAGAGTCTGGGCAGAGCCTCTTCCTTGGCTGACTTGCACTCCCATACCCCGCTGCTTACCAGGACTGACCATTATGAGGTTAGAGCCTAACGACTGGATACTTGATTCGATATTGCTCTTAGAACCTTCTCCAATCGCAATCATGGCTATAACAGAAGCAATGCCAATGACGATACCTAATATAGTCAATCCCGATCTGGCCTTGTTAGCAAGCAAGGCTGAACTGATTTCTTCGAATAAATCTATGTTTTTCATATGATCAACCTCTTACTTTATAATCATCAATTATATTTCCATCTCTTATCGATATTATCCTATCGGCATGTTCCGCAACTTCTTTCTCGTGAGTAATCAGGATAATAGTATGATGCTGTTCCCTATTCAAGGCTCCAAAAGTGCTTAAGACTATTTCCCCTGTCTTAGTGTCCAGATTTCCAGTAGGCTCATCGGCAAGGATCAATGAAGGATTATTGACTAGGGCCCTAGCTATTGCCACTCTTTGCATTTGCCCTCCTGACAACTGATTTGAAAGGTTATAATAATATTTCTCGTCCAACCCAGCATCAGCTAATGACTTCCTAGCAATCCTCTCTCTCTCTTCTTTTGAATACTCTCCATAGATTAGCGGAAGGGTAACATTTCTCATTACTGTCGATCTGGCTAAGAGATTGAATGATTGGAATACGAAACCTATTTTCTTGTTCCTTATAACTGCTAGATCGTCATCAGAAAAATCAGAAATATTTTTCGCATCAAGCAGATACTCTCCACTAGAAGGAGTATCTAGTGCTCCTAATATATTCATCAGTGTAGACTTTCCTGATCCAGAAGGCCCGATTATAGCAACGAACTCTCCATCTTCTATCTTGAAAGTCAGACCCTTCAAGATAGGAATACTTCCTAAGGCATTATTATACTCCTTTGTAATGTTTTTGCATTCTATCATAAGCGTTAATATTATTATCTTACTCTTCCTCCGAACTGGAATAAGCTCTGTCCTTGACTACTTGTACTCTTTACCGTCGATGTGACTGTCTTCGTAATGATTAGATCACCCTCTTCAAGTCCAGATGTAACCTCTATATAATCGTCGCTAGTCTTTCCTGTCTCGACCGTTTTCTGCTCAACATTGTTCGATAATCTTATTGCCTCTGTCGGGAGGTTATTCTTATCGATACTCTCTACACTGCTTGGAATCAAGATATAACTAGTATTATTAGCAGTCTTAACGGCAGAAGCTGGAACCATTATGGCATCTTGCTTAAAGTCGATGATTATACTAACGGAAGTACTCATTCCTGATTTGATCTTATCGTTCGAATCATTCAGTATGATCTTAACTGGATAACTCACTACTCCTTGACTGACGGTTCCGATAAGAGCGATTTCAACCACTTCGCCTGTTACTGTCAGGTTTTCAATCGCATCAAATGTCAACGTTGCCTTCTGTCCTACTTTTATATTCGCTATATCAACTTCATTCAAGGTAATCTCTGCCATCTGCTTCTTAGTTATGATAGTAGCAATAGCACTTCCTCCTGATACATAATTACCTAATTCTGCAGAAACACTAGCAACTACACCAGCAAAAGGAGCTTTTATATAGTAATCATTCAAGGAATCTTTTGCTTCTTGAAGGGCATTTTCTTTTTGCTTCACATTCATCTCCTGAGTCTTTATCTCGTAAGGATCGATACTGGTCTTAAGTGTTAATTGTTTCTCAGCTGATTCCAGTGAGGTCTTAGCGGTCTCTATCTTATCAGTGGCCGCCTTGATAGATTCTTCGTTCTTTTTCGTAATATCGTCTATATTAGTATTGTTCGTCTTCTCTTGATCGATAACATCCTGCCTCTTATTGGTAAGGGTGCTTATCTCGTTCTCTATAGTCGTCTTTCTTGTTAATATATTGGTTTTTTCAGTCGTCGTAACTGAGTCATTCAAAGGAATAGCATTAATTACATCCTTTGTTCTTGAAAGGATGTCTCTTATCTTTATATATAGTTCATTTGCCTTATCCTTATCCTTAGTCTCCTGCAATGATAATATCTCTGCCCTAATACCTGCCCTTGCCTTATCCAGAGTGTTTACATTCGCCCTACCACCATCATCCAAACCGAATAAGTCCTTTACTATTCCTGATTTTCCAGAAGCTAATTTTATTCCTTCCTGAGAATTATCATTGAAATGTGCGTATTGAATATCAGTTATGAAATATATCGCATCGACACTTTTATCCATAGCATTCTTAATCTCAGCTATATAATCATTGTAAACCTTGTTCAAGTCGGTCTGGGCCTTGTCTTTTACGTCCTCTAGGTCATTTACTGCATCATTCTTAACAGTCTCAAGATCCTTTTCGGCGGTAATAATAGCTTCTTTCTTATTCTCTATATCTAACTGAGAAACTGCCAATTCCTCATCACGAAGGCCTCTTTTTGTCTTTTCGAGAGATAATTTTGCTGTCTCTAATGCATCCTCGGCATTACTTATCTTCTCTCTTGCTTCGGTTGAATCAACAACCACAATAATCTGATCCTTATCAACTTCATCTCCTGCCTTTATATTCAATTTAATAATATCACCTTCCACTGACGAATTCACGGCTGCTTGATTATAGGCAGAAACCTGCCCAGTTCCTGAAACGGAATTCATTATAGTGCCTTTTTCCGCCTGGGCAATAGTATACTTTGTCTCAGATGTCTGATTATTCGATGTTCCGAATATGTAATAACCTAAGCAACCGATTATGATGACTAAAAAAATGGAGATCTTACTTTTGATTATGTTCTTTATCATACAAATTTATATTTTCTAATTATTTAATTGCCAATTATAATAGTTAATACAATATAACTGATGAATTTATTGCATATTCAATGCATATTTAGCGCCTTTTAGAGAAATATAAAATGGTGTATAATATTCCCATAATAATAAATAAAAATATATGGATCCAAAAATTATTGCGACGGTTGGCCCGTCTTCTGATGACTATCAGATCTTAAAAAAAATGATTGAAGAGGGTGTAAACATCGTAAGGATTAATTTCTCCCATGGAACATTCGAACAATGGCGACGAGTCAGAGGATATCTAGACAAGATACAAGAAGAGACTGGAAAAAAAGTGAAAATGATGCTTGACTTGCAGGGTCCAAGAATCAGAGTAGGAATCTTGCCAAAAGAAATCGAGATCAAGAAAGGCGAAATTTATTCATTCTTCTACGGAAAAGCTGATATAACAAAGAATGAAATACCTATCGACCATCAAGAATTATACAAGGATATGAAAGTCGATCACAATTTCTTCCTTGCTAATGGAATGATTGAACTTGAGACGACCGCTATCAAAGGAAAGAAGATATTTGCTAAGGCTCTAAGAGGAGGAATATTACTATCAAGAAAAGGAATAAACATACCAGAGACAAACCTATCAGGGAGCGTCATTACAGAAAAGGATATGAAGGATGCTATCTTTGCTTCTGAGAATAATGCGGACTATATTTGCTTATCTTTTGTCCAAGAGGGAAAAGATATCAAACAGTTAAGGAAAATACTTAACAATAATAAAGTAAAGATAATCGCGAAGATAGAAAGAGCGACAGCTTTAAAAGACATTGATGACATAACTAAGTTCTCTGACGGATTGATGGTTGCTAGAGGCGATTTGGGTATCGAGGTTCCGATGGAAGAGCTTCCGATCATCCAGAAAGAATTGATTCGAAGAGCTCATTGGTATAAGAAACCAGCCATAGTCGCTACTGAGATGCTTGCTTCGATGATTGACAAGCCAAGACCGACACGGGCCGAGGTCTGCGATATCTCTAATGCGATCTTCAGCGGAGCTGATGGAGTTATGCTTTCCGATGAGACTGCTTCAGGAGCCTACCCTATCGAAGCAGTATCAATGATGAAAAAGATAGTGAAGAGAACTGATGAATACTATAATGGAACGAATTACTTAAACGGAGATATATAGGCAAAAAGAAAACTGGATAATAAATATCCAGTTTTTTATTTAGTTAACCTTAATCAACTTATTATCCTTTATTCCAAAATATGAAATTACGCTCTTCTTATCAACAACTCCATTCACTTTTATAAAACCGTTTTCATAATTAACGCTATTGACCTCTGAGACGCCTTCTAGCAATATTGCGTTCAACCCTTTATAGCCATAAAAATTCTTGATCGAAGCAGTAACATAATACAACTTATTGTCATTATCGGAAACCTTGCTCAGGATCATGATTGCATCATCCTTGACGTTCTTATTATCCAAATCAGCAATAATAGGATTTCCGGATACATTAATAGGTACGTCTTTCTTCTCTTCAAGAACGACCCCTTTTCCGTTTTCAAGCTTGAAGACTTCTGAGCCGATCATATAATATGCATTCAGAGGATCAGCACCTACGCGCTTATCGACAATACTGATCTTAGGAATATTGACCCTTACCATATCATAAAGGCTATCATCTTCCTTGCTTGATAAATATGAGTAAATTATAAGGACTATGATAGTTAAAGAAAATAGGATAATTGAGCCAACTCTACTTGATATATTCTTTTGTATTTGTTTTTTCATATTTTAAATATTTAATTAATAATCAGCAGGGACACTACTGAATCCGTTCTTACCTATTACTATATGATCTAATAATTCAATGCCTAATATCTTTCCTGCCCTTATGAGCTGCTCAGTGCTCTCAATATCACCTTGGGTTGGCTTGGAACTTCCCGAAGGGTGGTTATGGGCAATGATTATAGCGGCAGCAGAATATTCGATGGCGGGCTTAAAGACCTCTCTTGGATGGACAATGCTCGAAGTCAAACTCCCTACTGATATCACCTCGTCATGGATGAGTTTATACCTACTATTCAAATATAGACCTCTTAATTGTTCCTTTGGCAGTGAGTGCATATCCTTAAGATATTCATAGGCACTCTTTGCCTTTCGGATAGTTATCTGCCTACCACCCTCTTTCCCGAAAAATCTTTTTCCTATTTCGAAACAGGCTACTATCTGACAAGCCTTTACTATTGGGATATCCATCTCAGTGGACAATAATTCTGGATTCCTCTGGTTACTGATATTCTTATCGCCGTATTCTTTCATTATCCTATTTGTCATATGGAAGACTTCTTCCTTCTTCGTTCCCGAGTTGAGGATTATTGCCAATAATTCTTCTACTGATAAAGTAGATGCGCCATATCGTATCATCTTCTCTCTAGGCTTTCCATTCTCTGGAAGATCCTTAACTCTCATAATATATTCCTTATCGTCATCAATCAAGATATCATGATCAGATAATCTATAGGATCCTACTTTTGTTTTCTGCATATTATATATAATAAGTTATTTTTAATGTTATTAAATATAATCTATATTAATTATTGAATTTTTTTCAATTTTTTGCAATCATACATATAAAGGCATTGTAACATTTTATTTAATTAATGTATTATATAAATAGGTGTGAAAAATGAAGAATTAAAAAACTTAGTCGGTCGAATCAAAAATAGAGATAATCAGGCATTTGCAGACTTGTTCGACTTGTATTATCCTAAAATACTTAACTATTCCTTGAGAAGTACAATGGATATGGAGCATGCAAAGGATATAACTTCCAATACCTTTATCAAAATCCTAGACAATTTTGATAGGTTTGAATGGAAAGATGATTCAAGTTTCAATGCATGGATATACAGGATTGCCACTAATGAGATTAATCAATTTTTTCGCAAACAGAATAGGTACAAATTAATAATTGATGAAGTTGATGAATTTATCATAAGTGATGACAGTCAGGCAATCAGAGAAATAAATAGTAAAATTGCAAAAGATGAATATCTAAACTTATTAAACAAAGCGTTATCAAAACTTAATACCGATTTTCAAAGCATAATAAGATTGCACTATATTGAAGAATTGCCATACGAAGAAATCGCAAAGATTCTAAACAAGAATGAATCCACTATAAGGGTTTACTCTAAGAGAGCAAAAGAGAAATTAAAAGAAATAATTAGCAACGGTTGAATTTTGGAAAAATGGAAGATTTAGAAATAATATTCCAAAAAATTAATAAAGACAGTTATGACTTAAGAAACCATAAAACCAAATTAGGGCTGATTTTGCAAAATAACAAGTACTTCGATGAAAAGGATAATTACTGGGATATGAAGACCATTGTCACTTCCCTCTCCTTCTCCATCCTTGTTATTATCATGACGATGTCTCTATCCCCCCAAACAACAGGAACTGATACTTTTGCTAACAATACCACTCTATACGATAGATTGGTCAGGAATAGCAATACTTCAAGTTTTGAAATTGCAAATGGCAGGGCGATTGAAATCCGTCAGAGTAATGTAAAAACGACTCTTTATTTCAATAGTAGTAAAAAATTAGTAAATTCAATAACAAATAAATAATATGAATATCTTAGAAAATAAATTCTTCCATATATTGACCTTTTCATTAATGATCGTATTGACTGTACTTCTAGCTACGGTAATAAATGAAAAAGTTAAACCAAATGAAAATAATCTGATCACTGTTACTGGTACTGGAGAGGTATACTCTACTCCCGATATCGGAGTAGTAACAATATCAGTAAGAACAGAAAAGGAAACCGTTGAACTTGCAACCGATGAAAATAATAAGAAAATAAATAATATCTTATCTTTCTTGAAGTCGAAAAATATCAATGAAAATGATATCAAGACAACTAATTTCAACATCAATCCAGTATATAATTGGGATCCTAAATCAGGAGAAAGAAATACTAATGGATATGAGGCTAATCAAAGCTTAACTGTTAAGATAAGGGATACTTCTAAGTCAGGAGAAATAATATCTGGAGCAACAGAGCAAGGAGCAAATGATATCAGTAACCTATCTTTCATAACTGATGATAATGAATCTGTAAAAGATGAAGCAAGGAAGCTCGCTATTGAGAATGCCAAAGCAAAAGCAAAAATACTTGAGGGTCAATTAGGTGTTAAAATGGTAAAAATAGTCAACTTCTCTGAAGAATCAAGCATTCCAAGTCCTAATAGCTATGACGCATACAATGCTGGTGCGGCAATGATGAAGAGTGTTGAAGCTGTAAAAATTGCTTCTCCAAACATACAAACTGGAGAAAATAAAATAATGTCAACTGTTACTATTACGTACTCAATAGACTAGTTGTTTTTTTAAAGCTGGATCACATTGGTCCAGCTTTTCGTAGAGTCATATAATGACCATATAATTAATAATCAGCTTGTGCTTTATTAAATAATATTGTTATAATATACTCATATGAAAATTCTCATTATTGAAGACGATAAGGATATGTCTATCTTTTTAAAAACCGCCCTTAAGAAGGAGGGTTTTATTGTTGATGCAGTAGAAGACGGAGAAACTGGCCAATACAAAGCCTTAACCAGTTACTACGATCTTCTGATACTCGACCTAAACCTGCCAGATAAAAGCGGCGAAGATGTATGTACGGCTCTTAGAGGAAAACAGAAAGATTTTTCGATAATTGTACTTACTGGAGAACAGGAAATCAATAAGAAAATAGAATTATTGAATCTAGGAGCTGATGATTATATGACTAAGCCTTTTTCTTTTGAAGAACTACTAGCAAGAATACGAGCTGTCTCTCGAAGACCAAAAGTCATTGAAGCTGATATCATCGAGTACAAGGACTTGACTATTGACTTAACTAGAGGCACTGTAAAGAAGAATAACAAAGAAATCTATCTAACCCTTAAGGAATATACCCTATTAGAGTTTCTTATAAGGAACAGAGGAGAAATAGTATCTAGGAATTCGATAGTCGACCACGTTTGGGATATGAATGGCAGCTTATTCTCTAATTCAATAGAGACACATCTATCCAAGCTAAGAAAAAAATTAGACAAAGATCCTAATAAAATAATAAAAACTGTTCCAGCTAGAGGTTACAAAATTGATTTATAATCGGATTCTCTACTTAGAAGACCTTAGTCTCAAAAGGTCGGAGAATCCTAAAATATTAATGATCATTTCTTATGAATTACCAATATAATTATATTTAAACTGCATAATTAATTAGCTCTAATAAATAACCGCAGTTGCTTGACAACATTGGTACTAAGTTAAGTCTTATTGTTCCTCTGACAAAAGACTGTCGAGAAAATGAAATTATTAAATCAATTATCTGAATTTGAAGATCAAGAAAATGAAGTAAAAAAAATATTCTTAAACACATTATTACGCTGCTCAATCATTACAACCTCGATAGGTATCGCTATCCAACTCTTATGCATCACCTTTAATCTTTCAGCCAGTCAAAATTCTTGTGAGTTATATTTCAATATTGCCTTATTAACACTAATACTGATATTGAAGCGTCTTTTAAAGAATAAATACTTAAAGCTATCAGCTAATTTATTCATAATAACGAATTGCTTCTTATTGATATTCATATCGTACAAATGGGGAATTGATTTCCTTGCAATCGCTTTCTTCATCGTTGCAATTGCGGTATCAAGGATCTTCCTCGACAAGCGGCTCGTCATTACCATTGCCTCATCACTCACTTTTGCCATATTGGGCATCAATGCGCTGCAAATCAATCGAATAATCGAAAGGAGTGATTATTGGAGGTCAATAACTTGGGAAACCCCATGCCTCCTATTGACCCTTGAGCTATTAGTGACGATCTCAATGGTCGTATTAGCAATAAATAGAAAGCTAGAGTGGTCACTAGTGAAAGTAAAAAGGTCTGAGAATGAGCTAGAAGAAGAAAAATGCATATCGAAAACAAGATTAGTGGCTGAGACGAAGAAAATGAAGAAGTCTCAGGATGAGAAAATAAAGAATGTTTACTCCCTTTCTGAATATGGAAAATTAGCCACAGGATTATTCCACGACCTTAGCAATCCTTTGACCATAATATCTTTGAATATCGAAAAGATTCAAAATATATGCAAAACGAACGATGAGTTAATGATCATTAAGAGTGAGATAAATATGACAAGGAAGGCTTTAACTAAGATTAATAACCTTCTCTCCCTAGCCAGGAGGCAATCATTATACTCCCAAAATATTAATGTAGTGTTCTCTCTCAATAAGGAAATCTTAGATGTAATTGAAATATTGTCCTATAGGACTAGGAAATATAAAGCACAGATAAGATTTGCTAATTCAAAAGAGCTATATCTTAGAGGAAACAATGTCAAATTCAATCAGATTGCCTCAAATATAATCTCTAATGCAATAGAATCATATCAACCTAATCATAAGAATAACGTTGTCGATGTGTGCCTGAAAGAGAACCATAATAATATTGATCTAATCGTAACTGATTACGGGAAAGGGATTCCGAAGAAGATACAAAATAAAATTTTTGGATTCTTTACGACAAAAGAATTGAACATCGGAAACGGCGTAGGATTATGCATAACTAAGAAAATTATAAAGAGCGACTTCAAGGGGAAAATCACATTCTCAACAGAAGAAGGAAAAGGAACAACTTTCGTAGTTTCAATACCAAAAAATGTATGAATTAAAAAAATAGTTTCGTCATGAAACTATTTTTTCTTTATGAGAGGAAACTCTATTGTGAACTGAGTACCGACGTTCTCAATCGAATCAACAGCTATCGTGCCTTTCATTATTTCAACTAACTGCTTAGTTATCCAAAGCCCTAGCCCTGTTCCGATTATCTCTTCTGTCCTTTCGTTCTTGACCCTATAAAATTTCTCGAACAAATGCTCTCTTTCTTTGGCAGTCATACCGATTCCAGTATCCTTAACAGTAATAACAAGATTCTTGATATTATTCTTAGCTTCAACTTTTACACTTCCCGAGGGGGTATATTTTATTGCATTTCCTATGATATTGATCAGTACTTGCTTAAATTTATCCTTATCAATCTCTATCTCATCATCAAGCTCGACTGTCTTTTCGCACAATATATCAAGATCTTTACCTTTTGCCTGGACCTCGAATTCCTTAACCGTAGAATTAATAATATCATAAGCATTCACAGTCTCGAGATTAGTCTTCATCCTACCCTGTTCTATCCTACTAACATTCAATAAGTCTTCGATCAAATTATTAAGCCTTTCAGTAGATATCTTTATTATTTCCAAATACTCCTTATAGTCTCCATCAAGGGAGCTGCATTTGGGGTCATCTAGAATCATTGATATATAGCCCCTTATCACAGTAACAGGGGTCCTCAATTCATGGGATGCCATCGAGATAAACTCATCTTTCATCTCATCAACTTCCTTTATCTTGTTATATAGAACAGTATATTCAAATAGTTTAGAATTACCAAAAAGTAAGAGCCCAATAACAATGACCGTAAAGAACAAGATAATATATGAATTATATATCGATAAAGTAACTGAATTCTCTAAGCTCTTGTTAGATATGGCCATTGCCATCAATGCCTTCTTCTCCCCTTTTAGGTCTTTCAGGATGTTGACATTCAACCAATATGCCTCGCCATCCTTGCTTATGATCTTTATACAATATGGCCTACTCTCATTCCATGCCCAGCCATAAAAATTTGCGACATTAAAACTAAGCTCCGTCTCGTTCTTTCCTTCTGCTACACCCATCTTAAAAGTGCTACCAATATTTTCCTTATTCGAACTAGCTATCAATTTAAAAGCGTCTTCCTCCTTGTAGAATATATCAAAGGAATTTTCTGCACTATTAAAAATCTCCCAATTATCAATAAATTCCTGTACCTTTACTGGGTCTTCCAGCTTATCATAAAGCCCAGCATTTACTGCTTGCCCAATTTCTACTCCTTTATTCTGAAGATTTTGCTCTAGCGAAGTCTTTAAAGAATTAGTAAAGAACCAGTTATTAAAAGTAAAAATACCGGGGATAATTATAAGCAAACAAAGAGAATACAAGACCTGCTTATTATCCTTTAGAAATCTTGTTGTTATTTCTCTTCTATTCATGCTTACTGGTTAGTATTTTTTTTATTAATAAGAAACCTGTAATGAGGATCAATATGACAATAATTCCTCCACCAACATAGTTAGTGAGCAAGTCATCATACCTCTTCTCTCCGAAATTAGAAATATTAGCTGGCTGGATTCCAAGATAATCATCTAAAGCAACTGCTCTTGCCTCGGCGATGAAGAATAGTTTTGGAACACTAGCTTCCAATAACTGTCCATCGCTATTATTTATAGCGATGTATGCCTCGTGCTTTCCATTTGAAAGCCCTTTATCCAAATCATATATCCAATTCCCATTAGCGTCCGATTTGATCGTTACAACAATCGGCATAGGACTATATATGAAAAGACTTACAACTTGATTAGGATATGTCTTTCCGCTAAAGGTCAATGAACCATTGTCGTTATTATTAACATCGACAGCAAGTGCAGCACTTATGCTCTGACTGTCCTTAGGCTGTTCGATCGTCTTTCCAGTCAATAAGGCCCTATCAACCCCGCTTAAGTTTTTTGGGTTGCTGATATCGATATACTTCAAACGTTCTTCTATCTCATCAGGAATCCCGTTCTGATTCTCATCGAAGATGATAGCTACTGGTGATTTGGCTGTCGAATTATCAATTTTCGATATTGGCATCAAGGAAACCTTAATGTCGTTATTATTCTTGGAAAGAGGAATTTTTTCCAACCTGATCTCTTTTTCCTGATTGTTCTTATCTCTCACTCTTATTACTTGCCTGACAGTATCCAAAATCGCTAGCTTACCAGAGGAATCTTCTAATTCCTTGACTGTATTATCATCAATATTATCATTCAGGTCAGCTAGAATAACATTATTTATAAAATTCTCACATTGCTTATCAGCTTCTTCTCTTGAAAATTTCTCTCGGAATTGGTCACATTTTATCGGGTTGCCATACCTGTCAAGAAGATATGCCCTACACTCTTCCCTTGTCTTCCTTCCGACCTTAAGACACTCCTTTACGATATTGAGCTGGGCTATGTATTTATTACAACTGAGGGCGTTTTTCAAGCCAGCCTCAGCGCACTTTTTATCGAGATTGTCAGTAGTAGCGATAACACTGACAATTTCTGTCTTCTCGGAATTCAGAGATGCCATCGAAGGAGTTACTGCTGGCTCAGTTGAAGCGGTCGAGTCTACACTACTAATAGTTGTTTGAGTTGAAGGAACAGATACTGCAGGGGTAGTATTCGACTGAGTGCTATTCTGATCAGAAGCAGGAGGAACTGCAGGAATAGTACTAGTCGGAGAAATAACCTGAGGAACAGTACAACTCCTTGATATTTCTGGCCTATTCTCAACCGACTCACAACCAGTTAGAAGCTTACAAGACCTTAACTGTAACCATTGATTCGAACCATCGGCTCTTGCACATTCTCCCCAATCACCACATTGCCATTTAGTGTCAGTACAGTCTATCTTGGTAACGCATGATACTTCATAAACTGGCTGATTAGTACAATTCTGAGGAATTGGATCAATCAATGTTCTTTTTATGAAACCATCCTTACATTCACCATCTCGATAATTATATGTGCACTCATTTGAGCAAGACCTAAATGTCTTTGGCTCTGGATAGCTATAGCAATTTGAATCTGAGTCAATAACACTTCTTGTCTGTGTGCCATTTGCCGCACATGGCCCCCAGTCACTATACCTATATGAACAATACTTTATCTTCGCACTACAAGAAGCAGTGCCCCCTCCGTTCAACCCTAAGCAAGTCCATATCCATGAGCTGCTACCAACTTTGACTTCAGATGGATTCCCATATGAGCAAAGCTGCTGATTAGGCGATGGACCAAATTCTCCGCCATTAGCCGGACCACATTCACCATTTACTCTTTTATTCAAAGATGAACTATTCGCAGAGCAAGAGATATCCTTACCTCCATTGATCCCACTGCATACCCATGTCCATGGCCCTGTTCCTGAAACTGTTGAGGTATTTCCCGAATCGCAAAGATTACTGGTAGGAGCAGAAGTGAAAGATCCTTCATTTGAAGTACCGCAGGCTGCATCTTTTGCTCTTTTAGCGTAGCAAGTAATCGTTTCAGAATTAGTGCCAGTACAATTCCATGAAACTATTACACCTAAGGCTGGAAATTCTGGTTTTACTAGAGCTATTCCAGAAGAACAATAAGTTCCATTATATGAAGTCTGAGCTGTTGTAAAAGTCGTAGCATTAGTACCACAAGCAGCTTTTACGACCTTACTAGCAGAACAACTAGCAATGCTATCACTATTTATACCTGAACACTTCCAAGTGTATTTATTGTCTACTTCATTAAAATCCTTAACAGTTCCCTTACATAAATCTTGCGAGCTGGCTGATAGACTTGAATAACTCTTATCATTAGCTATCCCACACTCCCCATTAATGCCTTGAGTGGCAGTGCATTCAATCAATGAATTACCACTACCGATGCAATTCCATTTCCATACTCCATCGAAAAGTCTTGGATCACTAGAGACTGTTCCAGATTCACAAAAAGAGATTCCCGCAACCGAAGTCAGCGACCCGAACTTCTTACAAGTAGGAGCCAGTTCAGCCCTACATAAGGTATTTCCACAATACCACCCCCAAGAACCGTCGCTGTTCGTGGTAATCGAAATACTTGTCGAAAAAGAAATACTACATAATTGATTTGCTATAAGGATATTCTTACTCGAAAAGCTTTTCCCATTAGCTGCTCCACATGATATTAATGGAGTCTCTTGGGTGGTATCCTCTACTTGAACACCTCCCACCGAAGGATCCCTTCCGCCGATTACTGGGATTGCTGGAATCACTACGGTCTGAACATTGGAGCATTTAATGCCTCCAGGAGTGGTAGTGTAATTATTTGCAACTGAACATATCCTATAATAATAAGTTCCTGGTTCACTCTTTTCGGTGTAACTATAAGAAGTGGAGCTTACATCAGTTAAATATTTATCACCAGTATCATCACCCCAATCACTCGGGTAAAATGGACTATGATTAGTCTGTGATCTTATGATCTTATAATAAGCAAAATTATCTACTGTGAGCTTGTTCCAGCTCAGCGAGACCTTCATCTCACTATCATATCTTGCGCTCAATACGATATCTCCAAGGCAATTATCGGTCGTTTCAGGATTGCCACTGCTACATCCAACAGGACTCGCAGTTTCGGTCCTTTTCCTAGTTCCAGAAGAATCACAATTAGTCCAAGGGCTATAAGTATACTGACAAGGGCAGACTCTTGATGCTGTTCCAGTGCAATTACCTGATTTAGTAAAATCATAATAACCATTAGTGCATGATGATTTCCAGCTAAAATCCGCATCAGTACAAGTCCTTTGGACGCATGACCAATAATATGAAGATGTCGTAGAATTTATCGATCCAGGCACCAAAACATATCCTTCTGCGCATAATCCTGTAGTAGTCGATGTTATCGCTGAATAAAATTGCGTACCATTCAATGCACCGCAGGCACTATTCTTATATGCAAAAGCACATTGATATGTCTTACAAGACCAAGTACACCCTCCTTGAGCAGGAACTAAATCTGAATTATAAAAACTGCTATTTTTGCACAATTGAGAAGTCTGACCACCTATCGCAGATAGACAGTCTCCCGTAGATGTTTTCTCATAGGCCTTATTTCCAGCAGTTCCACAGTTATAGTTTTTAGCCTTGAAAACTGAGCAAGTACTTGCCTGATCAGTACTTGCTCCGCTTGAGTCACTTGTGATAATTGTTGTGACCGTTCCGACTCCAGCAACATCAGTCGAAGTGTTAAGATTTAAACCATTCCCATTTATGGTGATGGTCGTATCCGCAAGAACAAATTGACTTATCTTTTCCTTAAGGACGAGAATGGATAGAAAGAATACGAAAATAGCAAATAATAATCCTACTTTCTGCTTATTATTTTTTAGTTGCATAAAATTTGATGATTAGTAATTAAGTTGAATAAATTATATCAAATTTTATCATAATAGGCAAAGCATTTTTCTATTTCTATGATCCAAAAAATACCAATAGATTCCTCCTCCTTCATCTTTTCTTCTTCGATCATGTAATCTATAAACATGTCTATCGGGGCATACTTATCATCTTTTAAAATTAATGAACAAATCACTATATCATATTTTTGATATAGATTATCGTTGATCAATGATAAGACTAAGATCATCTCTTTTTCATTGCTATCATTCCTCCTTAGATGAACGATTTTGAAAAATCTTCCTAATGTAACAAGCTTTCTTTGTCTTGCTAGATCCTTTAGGGCTTTTTCTATTTTTAATATATCTCTCATCATGATCTTAATTATTATATAAATAATTATAAAGGATTATGATTACATATATCTAAACTAATGATAAATTTTTCTTAAAATAAAAAGCTTAGCCAGAAAAAGCTAAGCTTCAAATCTCATATTATTAGACAATATCTTTTGATTGAAGATGAAACAAACAGTCATATTCATTATCATTGATCTCCCTTCTCATCTCATTAATATCAAACTTATCTTCGAGTCCTAAGGCCATTACTCCGTTCAAAGTCATCATCTCTATCGCCTGCTTAGAAGTTATCAATTGAGGATCATAATTGATTCCTTTTTGTAGTAAGCTGGCAAATTTCCCAGCCTCCCAAATATCTAATCTATTCGAGCTCGCTGCCCCATCTGTCCCTATAGAAACAACTATCCCAGCTTCGATCATCTTTGCTATCGGAGCGATACCAGAGCCAAGCTTCAGATTACTCAAGGGGCAATGAGCGACCTTACATCCTCGACGAGCAATAATATCAATATCTTCATCGTTCAGCCAAACACAATGAATAAGGACTGTCTTACTATCTAATACTCCTAAATTGTCTAGATATTTAATCGGAGTCACTCCTCTTTCTCTCAGACTGTTGTCATATTCCTGCTTTGTTTCAGCTACATGTATCTGGTATATTGCATCATATTCTCTTGCAACCTTCTTAGCCTTGACCAGATTATCCGAATTGACCGTGTAAGGAGAATGAGGAGCAACTGAAACACTGATGTATTCGCTATTCTTGAACTTATCTAAAAGACTTCTTGTCTTTTCCAAATCCTTATCAAACACTTCTTGCCCTTTTAAATCAATTAACCCCTCCCCCAATACTGCATACATTTTCAGTTCTTCTGAGGCACGAGCAACTTCCTCTTCGAAGAAATACATATCCATAAAAGCCCTTATTCCATTTTCCTGCATCTCTTTTATGGCCTCTAGCGCGTGTAAATAAATAAATTCTGGATTAATCATCTTGCTCTCTAGCGGCCAGATGCAATCATTCAGCCAGTCATGTAGAGAAAGGCCTTCTCCCTTTCCTCGAAAAGCAACCATCGAAGCATGACAATGGGCATTTATTAATGGTAGTCTAAATTTGTTCATCTTTATTTATTAAATAATCTATCGAATATGCTTTTTGAGCATATAGTTTTTAATGCATTCAAGTCGTTTTTCGAAATCGCACTATTTGCTCCAATATTAAGGCTATACATGATATCCTCCTGGTCGGTCAAGTGTCCAATGCCTAAAGCGTGACCCATCTCATGCGCTAAGACTCTGACAAATTTCTGATGATTATCGAACTGGTATATATTTATCTCTTTGAATTTCAAGCTTGAAACGTAAACTCCTTGCTCAAACTCTTCATCGAATGAATGATTTATCTCATTATATGTCTCTGCGTCACTGTTTATCTTATTCGCCAATGAATTAAGATATTGCCCTGTCTGATTTATTGCATTGACTAATTCATTTACCTCTGACTCAATACCTCTTATCTGCTGAGCTAAATTATTAAGACTCTCTTTCTCTGTATTGAGCTGGTTATATACGCTAGCAGGAACTGAGGACTTCTTGTTCCACTTACCCACCTCTTTCTCATAGGCTGCAACCCTTTGCTTATAATTTACCACGAGACTCTCTCTCTGCTGTATCAATATTGCATAATCGTCAGTGTATTGATCGTATGCATCTTTTGCAGCATTATACTTGCTCTTCCCTGTCTTATAACTGCTATCGATCTTATTCAGAATATCTGTCCCTTCTTGTCTTTCGTCATATATAAGATTTATTGACATTGAACCATTTTTTGAATATTCAAAAAGATTTTTCCCTGCGGCCTTTTCCCATAGGCCTTCGGCCTCTTTGATCGTACCCAGGAATTCTTCCTTGCTCAATCCAAAATTATTATCCAATCTTCCAATAGTATATGTTATTGGGGTGCTACATGGATCGAAAAAAGTATTGTCGTAGAATGTCTTCAAATCGTCTTTGAAGTATATACAAAAAAACACAAAAAGACAGATTGAAAATATTGAAAAGAATTTTGCCATAAAGTTTTAAATAATAATCTTATTAAATACTAGCAATTTATAAATATTAAAGCAATTGTTCAACTCAGATTAATATGGTAAAATATTAAGTATTAAAATAAATAATCAAATAAATGTTAGAATTGATTGAAAATAATTACTTAAGGGCAGTTTTTATAATCTTAGTCTTCTTTCTCTCAGCGAAACTAATTGCCTTTCTGTCTGAAAAGTTCCTTTTGACCTGGCTGAAAAGAACTAAGAGCCAGATCGATGACCTGATTCTGCTTAAGACCAAATCTCCTTTAGTAAAGCTTCTTGTATTGATCGGAGCTAAGATAGGTATAAATATCCTTGGGCTTGAGGGCTGGATATTGAACCTGATCAATTCAATCATCATAGTATTGGCCATGTATGTGACTGCTGTCGTCGGAGATATCGTCCTTGAGGCATGGACAGATAGAATCGATAAGAAGAATAAATCAAATCTAGTTCAATCCCTGCTACCTATCTTTAGTTGTATTATAAATGTCCTATTTTTCCTTGGGGGGGTAATATGGGTTCTTAGAGAGTGGGCTATCGATATAACTCCTTTCCTGACAAGTCTAGGTGTAGCAGGTGTGATTGTTGGTTTTGCTATGCAAGATTCGCTAAAGAACGTATTCGGAGGGATATCGCTCCTTCTTGATGGTTCTTTCAAGGTGAATGAAAAAATACAGCTGGAGACTGGAGAAGTAGGAATAATCGAAGATGTCTCTGTTAGAAGTACGAAAATCAAGACGTTCAATAACGAACTTCTAAC
The DNA here is from genome assembly GCA_028704755.1 of Minisyncoccota bacterium. Taxonomy (GTDB): domain Bacteria; phylum Patescibacteriota; class Minisyncoccia; order Minisyncoccales; family Minisyncoccaceae; genus Minisyncoccus. The sequence goes on from JAQWEU010000001.1 coordinate 98,237, forward strand.
AATTCCAAATGGTAGACTAGCAGAAATGAGAATTATCAATTATGCAAAACCTAATACATCTGTCAGGGTCTTCGTCAACTTCGGGGTCGCCTATGGGACAGATATAAAGAAACTTAGAAAATTAGTACAAAAGCTTATAGACTCGGATGAAACGCTCTTGCGAGATGTCCATGACCTAAGCGTAACAAATCTCGATGATTCTTCGATTACCTGCCAGATGCAATTCTGGGTAGAAGATTATATGGTCGCTTTCGATAAGAAGGTTGAGATGATCGAAAGACTTTATAATGAATTGAATAAAGCAAAGATTGAAATACCATTCCCGACACGGACAGTATATGTCAAGAAAACAAAAGATCGCTAATTGCGATCTTTTCTAATACATTCATGGAAACAATCCTTAGCACATTTATGCTCCTCAAGGCAGATTTGGATACATTTCTTCTCTATCTCTCCAAAATACATAATATCTGAGGGTAGTTCTTTCTGACAATCACCAACTTGACCATTATCTAATCCGTTGAACTTACGGTCTATTGTCCTATTAATACTAGGGATATCTTCCTTTCTTACGACTCTTATCTTATTAGCGATGAATTCCTTACCGCTAGTCTCTCCGATACTGACAATGAATTTTCCTGTTGAGACATCTCTTAGTAGCACTTCATCGATCTTCCTTACGTCCACAGTCCTTAATCCTTTAGGGGTCTTGATTATCAAATACCCATCCCCGACCGTATAAATCACTCCCGCTAATCCATTATCACGGACATCAGGAGGAGTCATGAACGGCCTTAAGAACCTTCCAGGAGAATCATTCTTAAACGATTCGATCTCTATGTGCTCAGCAACTCTGGTGTATGTGAGCATTGCTCCGAAAAAAGTAATTGAGACGATAAGAAATACGACTATGTGGCTAAATGACTGCTTATATAGAGTATCACTCTTCCTTATCAGATAACTGACAAGGATAATGGCGATTATGAATGCTATGACAATCAAATAAGGAAAGGATTCAAGAAAAGCAAAGACTCCTTCCCGTCCAAAGCTAAGATATTGCAAATTATCGGTCTCCTTGACGTAGAATAGGAATAAGTTGAAGAATAAGACAGCTAAGACAAAACTCAGGGTGACTGCAGTTCCAAGTCCTAGTTTTTCGGCCAAAAAAACATACTTTGACTTAAGTTTGACCTGTCCGCTCTTTATCTTCCCCATTACGAGGCTTTCTAATTTTTCGTTCTTATCTTCTTTCATGTTTTTTGGTTAAATCAATTAAATTATCCTTCATAAGTTTTTTCCCTCTCGAGATCAATGTGCCAACCGTGCTCTTGGGAATCCTTAAGATATCACTTATCTCCTCGTAACTCTTCTCTTCGAAATAGAATAAGATCAATGGTTCCTTATACTTCACCCCCAGGGACGATATTATCTTCTCTATCTCTTTTCTTAGTAACTTCCTGTCAACGCTTTCATCCATACGGATGCTCTCATCAATGATCTTGTACTCGACGTCATCAAGACAGATCCTTATATTCTTATTCTTCTTAAGATGATTAATAGCTTCATTGTGCGTAATCCTATAGACCCATGAAGAGAATTTCCTTCTTGGATCAAAGCCGTTAAGATTCTTATAGGCCTTGATGAAAACAACCTGAAGAACATCTTCGATCTCATCGGGATTGCTAATAAATTTTCTTAAATAATGCGACAGCTTATCTCTATACCTTCTTATTATCTCCACATAAAGCTCTGGATCCTTATTGGTAATCTCTAAAACAATTTCCTCGTCGCTTAGGTTTTTAATATCCATAATTAATAATATAATAGTCTAATCAATATATAATACAATATTAATTGATTTTTATTTCATTATTATGTTTTGCTATAAAAAAACAAGTGGAATACTCCACTTGTCCTTAATTAATTATTCTGACCTTTATCTAATTGGAAATTCTTCATGTTCTCCTTGACCTTGTTATAATTCGCTTCGGAGACACTGTTAATATTATTGATCATCTCCTGCTTCCACGTATTATAATCCATGTTGGATATATCGAGCATTTTCATTCCTAATCCCATTTCGAATCCTCTACCTCTCCCCATTCCCCTTCCTTCTGGAAAGCTTTCCTGCATCTTCTTGAACTCATCCTCGGTCTTCTGATTGACCTTCTCTATTTCCTGCTGCTTCCATTGATCGATAGTCAATTGAATATTCTGCCGCTCCTTCATCTTACTGAACATATCGTCAGTGATCGAGTTGATCCTTTCGATCTCCTTTGTCTTCCATTCAGCAAACGTCATGTCCTTGATATTCCCTGGATGATTATTGCACATTTCCTGCATCTTCTTGAACTCATCCTCGGTCTTCTGATTGACCTTCTCTATTTCCTGCTGCTTCCATTGATCGATAGTCAATTGAATATTCTGCCGCTCCTTCATCTTACTGAACATATCGTCAGTGATCGAGTTGATCCTTTCGATCTCCTTTGTCTTCCATTCAGCAAACGTCATAGTACTAGAACACATCCCCTTGCCCATATGGAACCCTTGCCCTTTAGAGCCCAGATCCTGACTATTACTCTCTGATGCAAAAACATTAAAACCTATCAATGTAGCTATCGCTAAAACTGGCAAAGCTACATACACTACTTTCTTATTCTTCATTTTGTTTTGAAAATTAATTTATTATTTTGCCTTGGCAATAATTATTACAAAAAAAATAGCAATTTATTTCAATTGCTCTTATTCTTAGGCACTTCTATTCCTGACTCATCAGCTCCTCTTCTATCTTCTTAACGTCAATTATGATCGGATCCTTCTCTTTCTCTATTATGAAAGAAGAGATCAGTATTACGAGAAATGAAGCAATGATCGTCAAGACGACATTAGAAAATAAGCTGGTACTGAATCCTGTATAAGCATTGGTCCTCCCTATCAGATCGACTATGATCAATGGAGCGACTGAGGCGAATATGAATAATTTCCAATCGTTCCATTTCTTGATATTGAATATCCTCTTGGTCATATCGTATTTGAATATATAGGAAATGATCAATAAGAATGTCGATATCATCATTGATTGGAACATCCATAATAATGCAGCTAGGACTTCCTTACTTCCTATGCCGATCGAGCCACCGAAATACAGGCTCAATTGGCTATCGATTATGTCAGGTGTGAAATTTTCTGAAATATAAGAGGGTGCATAAAATATGCACAACAATGAAGAGACTATACAGATAAGAATGACTATAAGAAATCTCTTCCTTATGAACGTAAAGCTATTATCAATTTTTTCGCCTGCATCAAACATACTATGTATTATAACATACTGACTGAGGCTGTCCATTACGTGTATTGGTCCATATGATATGATACACCTCAGTACTTCCAAAAAATATGAAGCATAGATATAGTGGAAGCCATATGACAGTATATGGCACAACAATACCGATGGTACGAGGAATAGCCCAGTCTTCT
>JAQWEU010000041.1 GCA_028704755.1 Minisyncoccota bacterium
CCCCATCCTTTTGATCTCTCCTGAGACCTGGAAATACAAAAATCTTGTAAGCCGGACTTGATGAAGCTCAATATCTCATTCTTTCTTGATTCGGGAATTATCTTGATCTGATCCGTTTCGATAAGTTCTCTTATCTTTTCAGAATAATTAGTCAATCTGAAAAAATAGTTCTCTTCCTCGATGAATTCTGGAGCTTTCTTATGTTCTGGACATAAGCCGTCAACAAGCTCTTCCTCTTTATAGAACTCTTCGCACCCGACACAATATAATCCGCTATATGTCTTCTTATAAATATCCTTACTACATTTTTTCCAAAGCTCTTGAGCTCCGATGACGTGTCTCTCCTCCGTAGTCCTTATGAAGTCATCGTAAGAAAGATTCAGAGCGTCTTTCAAATTAGCAAAGACTGTGTAATTACTGTCTACATACTCCTTGACTGGCATATCAGCCTTTTCTGCGCTTTGGACATTCTTCAGGCTATTCTCATCAGTTCCTGATATGAAATAGACATTATCTCCTATTATCCTATGCCTTCTTGCTAGTACATCTGCCTGGATCTTTTCCAGGGCATGTCCAATATGTGGACGGCCATTAACATAATCAATCGCTGTTGTAATAAATATATTCTTCATTTCTAATACAATTTAATCTAATTAATTTTTGCCTTCTTAGCCATTATATAATTCTTAAAGGTCTCGTACATGATACCTGCTATTGGAATCGCCAAGACCATTCCTACGATGCCGACAAGCTTTCCACCGACCAATATAGAAGCAAGAATCAAGAAATTCGGCAGACCGACCATCTTATTAGTTGTTAATGGAGTAAAAATATTACCTTCGATCTGCTGAGTAACGAAGACCATTATCAGGGCAAGAAATGCAATCGTCCAAGAATTCATGGCAGCTACCAAGCAGATCAGAATAGCGGAAGTAATCGGTCCGACAACTGGAATGATATTAAGAAATCCTGCGAGCAAAGACAGGGAAACAGCAAATTTTATCTTCAGCAACAAGCAACCGATAAAAGTCATGATAGCTAATAGGAATGAAACGAATATCCTACTTGCAAACCATTGAGAAACAGTGATTCTCCCCCTCTCCCAGCTCTTAACGATATTATCTTCTAATTTCTTAGGTGAAAATAGCTTTATGAATCCTACTATCTCCTTCTCTTCCATCGAGAAGAAGAATGCAAGAGTAAATATTGTTATTATTGAAAATACTATATTGAATATGGCGGTAGTTATCGCCCAAAGTTCAGAAGTCAATTTCATCAAGCCATCCTGAAAACTTGAATCGATTTGAGAAAAATCGAATCCTGAGTATAGGTAATTATTAAAATATGGGGCTAAGTTATTAAAATACTCGCTATAATTCTTTGAAAAAGAAGTCAGTTCTATGAAAATAGGAGGAATTGTCAGTAAGAAAAAACTGGCTATCAATAATGCTGCTGATATATAGACGATCAGAGTCGCTAATGGCCTCTTTACATTCTTCTTTTCAATGATATCAATGGCTGGATTTAACAATATCGAAATGACCAAGCTCAAGACAATAAGAATTATCACATCTTTTATCAGGTAAATGATATAGAAACTGAACAATGCTAAAATCACCCTGAATATTCCTTGCCAAGTGATGTCTATTTTTAAGATTTTAGATTCTTCCTTTGCCATACTTATATCTTCAATATTTTTTCAAACTCCTTCTTATCCTTGAATGGCCCGATTATTGCTAAATTCAACTTATCTGCCTTGAAAATATCTTTTGCTGCTTCCTGGATGTCTTCTGCTGTGACATTTTCTATCTTTTCCAATACATCCTCAATAGAAATGATCTTATCTGTCAATAGCTCCTGAGCACCGCAAAAACTGATCTTTGACTCTATGCTCTCAAAACCCAATAATGTCTTTCCTTTGATATAATCCTTAGCCTTCCTCAATTCCGCCTCACCGACTTTTTCTACTTTCAGCCTATTGAATTCTTTCAGAATGACTTCTATTACCTGAAAGACCTTGCTATTATCAACTCCGGAAGAAGCAGAGAAATTCCCGACATCAGTATCGCCATCATTAGAAGTCCTTATGTGATAAGCAGCGCCCATCTTTTCCCTCACCTTATCAAAAAGCCTAGAGCTCATCATTCCGCCAAGGAAAGCTGACATCACATCGATAACATACTTCCTGTCATCAAGCTGATTATATGACCTCACTCCTATGACTAGATTCGTCTGATTGATCTTACGATAGCACAATTTGATCTCTGGCTTTTCCTGCTTTTCTATTACAGGGACCTTATCTAAAGCATTATCGTCTTTCATGACAGAAAAAATACTTCTTATCTTATCAATTACCACGTTCTCATCGTAATTACCCGCTATGCAAACCACTATATTCCTTGTCTTATACCTGTCCTTGACATAGCCGACTATCTCCTTCCTGGTAATATTTGAAACTGTTTCTTTCGTTCCTGCGATATCCCACCCAGCTGGCTGATCACCGTATAAGACCTCTTTCCAGACCTGATCTATATGAGTCATCGGATTATCTTCATACATATTGATCTCTTCGATAATAACCCCTCTTTCTTTTTCCATCTCCTTGGCAGGGAATTTCGAGTTAAGAAATATGTCAGAAACCCAATCAATAGCAAGATCGAAGTGAGTATAAGCAGTCTTTGCATAATAACCTGTCATCTCTTCTCCAGTGAAGGCATTAAAGCTTCCACCGATCCTATCCAAAAATTCAGCTACGTCAATCGGCCGTTTCATCTTATCCGTCCCCTTGAAAAACATATGCTCTAAAAAATGAGAGATTCCCGAAATATTCTTGGTCTCATACTTTGACCCTGTCTTGACCAGAATGAAAATCGTAGCAGACTTTACTTCTTTCTGAGGGATACTTATGATCCTTACTCCATTATCAAGAATGACTTTATTATATATTTTATTTTTTTTCATCTTTTATTATTTTATTTCCATTTATCTTTTCCCTTAAGACAGCGTTCTCTTTCTTCAGCTGTATCATCCTTTCCTCTCTCTCTATCGTCAAGTCAAAAAATCTCTCAAGTTCTTCCATCCTATTCCCCATTTCCTTTTCCGAAGCTAGGGTCTTTTCCTTGAAAAAATATAGCTGAATGGATATCTCGTTCAGAAATTTTGCTAAGTTAACAAATTCTTTATCCAAGCTTCCCGTTGAGAATATTGGCAAGTCGGTGTTATCAAAATTGAATTTAGTAAGGTCAAAGAATTCATCAAAAGCCTTTTCCAAATAAAAGAGCAAGAGAAGGGTATCGAAAATTATCATGAATAAACCAGTCAAGTATATGATAATGCTTATCGGGTAAGTAGCATAGCTGCTTAAGAAATACAATATCAAGGTATCAAGAAAAAAGATCAATAGGAAGAAGAATTTTACTCTTATGCTCTGAAAATTAGATTCAATCGGACATCTTCCTTTGCTTGATAGATAATCCCTGCACTGTCTTGCAATCGAGAAAAATTTCAGCTGAGGGAAAAAGATTGAAAAACCAGAAAGCAATGAAGAGATCAAGATGCCAGTAAACAATGTCAAGATAATATTAAAAGAATTATCAGAATAGATAAATTGCCAATAACAGATGGAAAAGGTGAAAATGACAATACTAATCAAGGCATAAGATGTACATTTCTTTGAATAGTCGAAGAAGGCGATAAACGTATCGGAAACCTTAGCTGAATCCAGCTCCTGAGAAAGCTTTTCCTGTACGATATTATCATTCAATACCTTCGCCTGCGGCAATACGAACCTACTATATCTTGAATCTTTAATGATGAGGTAAATAATGTTTCCTAAAATATACAATAAAGAAAAATTCGTTAGTAGTGTCTTCTCGTCACTACTAAAAGTACCGATATTTAGCAGAGCTACCAGCATGAAAAGAATACATGCTATTTCCCATATCAAGACTGGGTAAGATAATCTAAAACTATAAGAAAAATTAAACTTCATGTTTATATTTTTTATTTACATCTACCCGATCCTTGGAAACAGGAAGGGGCCTCTTTAAGAATCTTTCCACTATCGTCAATACAAAATACATTATTCTTATTCGTCTGTGCCTTTACGCAAAATGAATTGAAGTTCTCGTTGAAATACATCTCCATATCCTTTCCAGTAGTAGAGACTAAATCGATCTTCAGCATCCTGATCTCGATATCATTCTCAAATCCTTTGAAGTTATCATTCTTTATCCTATATATCTGCCCCCAGGCTTCGATCTGCTTAAGATCGTTAATGATCTTATTCTCATTGTCTATCTTCTGCATCTGAGTAATAGTCATTATAGGGATTGAGAAAAAGAATAAAAATACTAATCCAAATATGATAAGTTTGATTGGGCTAAAATTCTCCATGTTATTTGCTATAAATCGGATCAGTGCTAATGCTTACATTATTATTCGTCCATAGATCACTTCCAGATAATTGAGATGACCCAATGAGCAAGATGTCCGTATCGGTAGTCTGTGGCTCGATAGATAATTGAAAAGCGCAGATTTTTTCTGAAGAGATGATTCCAGTCCCAGCAGGAAGAGATCCAATCTCCCATGTCAGCTGCCTAGTCCCCTCATCAAAAGATAATTTCGTCCCCTCTGGTACCTTATAATTCTCCTGATTGAACCTTAAGCCGCTCGGCAGAATAGTCATCACCTTCGCATTACTCACGTCGTTATAAAGATTCTTCACTTTCCACTCTACCGTATAAGTCGTTTTCGTCCCTGCCTTGACTGGATTCGGTCCAGAGTCAGAGAAATACCTACTATCAGTATATAGATTCTGGATAGCTATAAGCTTCGTGTTCACCTTGTTCAAGAATTCCTGCTTTATCTGCCCGAGAGTTATCTTCGTCTTTACAAAAGGATTCTTATCAGAGCTATTCTTCATCATATCATCCTTGTTCGTCGATATCCAAAACTCTATCTTACCCTCCTCCCCTGGCTTGAGACTCTGAAGCTCTGGTAACTGATTTCCATCCCAGATCAAAGAATTGTCTCCTTTCTGATATACTCCTTCGAGAGCTTTTATAGAATTATAATCCAAGCTGCTTCCTTCCAGCTTTATTATCAGAGCCTGATCTTTCAACTCCTCATCTCCTGCGTTGGAAAAATATATCTCATAGTGAAGCCTGTCCCCCATATTGATATTATAGCCCTCCTGATTATTGATCTTTTCAGTAAATCTGACAGAGGGAGCAACCATAGCGACTCCCCTGATCGCTTCTTTCAAGACGATAAAATTACCATCTTGCCAAACACCTAATTTTGCCTTGAAGACCTTCTGGTCCTGAGGTTCTCCATTAAGAATACCTCCTATTTCTATCTTCTTACTATCTGATTCATTCAGTATTGGCTCATCCCACTGCTTGTTATCGATCCCATTCGGCTTCGCATAAGAGAATTGGAAATCGGCTGGGTACTCCATCAGACAAGAAAGATCCTTCAATGGATAGGAAACATTGGAAGTGTATGACACCCTGATCGTTACAGCCTTACCAGCTCCAGACTTCTGAGGAATATCCAATGTCAAGTCCAATGGAAGCTTGTCCAGAATTATCGTGAACGAACTTTCTGCTTCATTCCTTATCTTCAGATCCTGGGGCTGGAAATTGACTCTTACTTTCGCATCTTTCGTCTCCCCTTCCTTCCCAAGCAACCTTGCCTTGAACTTCATAGTCCTCTCTTGTCCTGGATAAATATTACCTCCCAGATCATCTGAACCTACTTTCTTTACCCTGCTATCACTTTCCTCAATTATTGCCCCGTTCGGATATTCAAAATACATCTCTGGAGAATTGAGGGTTATGGAACCATTGTTCTTATACTTGACAACATATTCAAATTCCTGACCAACATCTACTTTATCAGGAGCAATGATCTCTAACTTCAATACCCCCTTATCAAAAGCCATTTTCTGCCAAAAGAAAAAGGCTATCAACAGAACAAATATCGAAATTATTATGAATGTTATTTTTTTGCTCATGAAAAAATTATTAATTAGTTCTTCTTCTTATTAATACCCCCTTTAAGCCTTGAAAGAGAGTCTCCATACCTTCCTAGTTCGGGCGATCTTGAATCAACTTTTGATGAGCTAAATGACCACGGCTTGATGACGCCACTCTGCTTATTATTATCAACCCCCATGACTTTGCCCTTTATTCCTGATAAAGAAGAGGCATATTTATTGCCTTCATCCGGCTTCGAAGGAGTAGAAGACCATCCTTTCTTCTTATCCTTATTAGAATTCTTATCTCCCTGATTACTTGAGGAAGACATTGAATTAAAGCTAATACTCTTACCAGGTTTTTCTATAGGAAAATAGCCCATATTTTATATATAAATATTAATGAATATATTATACAACTTTTATCACAAAAATAATAGTATCGGATTCTCCCATCCTTACCTCCTTCCCTTCGCTCAGATCAGCATCACTCAAGATGTCTAAGGCTAAAGTCTCTCTCAGTAAAGATACTTTATTCCTATCGATAAAATCGTTCATCTGCCCGATCGCCTTATAATATATCATTATCTTATCCTCTGATTTCAATCTTTGCTCCTTCCTTTCCTGCTGTATATACCTGACTAGTTCCCTAAGCATACCTTCTTCCTTGAGGTCATCGGTAATTTCCGTATCCAACTCGGCTGAATTATTATCTTTCCTGATTATAACATTCTTAATATTTACCTCATCCTTGATCAATTCCATCAATTGTTCTCCATACTCTAAGGCAGTCAATTTATAGCCATCGATAACATCGGGAATATATGCATTTGCCAGTGGTTGCCTGACCTTGATACCTACTTTCGTCCTTTCTCCTAAAAGTACGGTAATGGAAGACCTGACATAATTCATTGACCAATAGATATCATAAACTCCCCTATTCAGGACGATCTCGTCCGGTTCTGGGTAATCACATAGGTGGACGCTGATCGGTTCGTCCGTACTCTTTAATTTCTGATAAAGATCTTCAGCGATAAAAGGAGTGAATGGGGCTATGAGTTTGACCAACTTCAATAAGACGAATCTCAAGGTACTAGCAGCCTCTTGGAGCTCTTTCTCACTTTCTGGCTTCTGGAATCTCCTTCTTGATCTCCTAATATACCAATTCGACAGGTCGTCAACAAAAGCTCCCATTGAATAATCATTCCAATCTATGGTGCCATCCGCCTTATAGCTATTACCACCTTCTAATTGGCCTCCGCCGAACAATCTTGTTGCTTTCGTAAGGTCGTAATCTTCCATAAAACTATTGACACCCGAATTGAGGACCTCTAATCTGCTGATTATCCATTTATCCAAAACATTGTCCGATACGATATCCGCATCCAGACTATCTGGAGCGTATGTCTCATAGAAATTGTAGCAATTCTCGATCGCCAATATGACATTCCTCCAGACTTCTTTCACCTTGTCATCAGAGAATCGATAATCCTCTCCGATATTCGTCGATGCGAGCAAGAAGTACCTCAACGAATCTGCTCCATATCTATCGAATACATCTTTTGGGTCAGGATAATTCTTGAGCTTCTTGCTGAGCTTCCTTCCTTTATCGTCTAAGACCAATCCATTAGTTATGACATTCTTGAAGGCTGGCTTATTCTTGCCTAGGCCGATATCCTCACTAGTCAATGCGGTTGATAGGACTGTAAGGGTATAGAACCAACCTCTTGTCTGATCCAAGCCTTCGGCTATGAAGTCAGCTGGAAAAGTCTTCTCGACGAGTTCCTTATTCTCGAATGGATAGTGCCATTGAGCATATGGCATCGAACCTGATTCGAACCAACAATCAAAAACTGCCTCAACCCTGGACATCTCCTTATCACATTTCGGACATCGCAACTTCACCTCATCTATGAAAGGACGATGGAGGTCGGTCAATTCCTTATCTCCGATCCTTATCTCATCTAATTCTGCAACACTTCCAATACATATCTTTTCCTTACATCCCTCACATTCCCATATTGGAATAGGAGCACCCCAATATCTTTTCCTTGAGAAATCCCAATCCCTTGCACCCTCGAGCCATTTCCCGAATCTTCCATTCTTAAGATGTCCTGGAACCCAATGTATCTGTTCATTATTAGCGACCAATTCGTCTTTCATCTTCATGACCAACACGTACCAACTATCAACGGCGTAATATAGTAACGGAGAATCACACCTCCAGCAATGAGGATATTCATGCGTTATTAACTGCTCTTTATAGGAGATGCCATTCTCTTTCAAGTAATTTAT
>JAQWEU010000042.1 GCA_028704755.1 Minisyncoccota bacterium
GTACTGCTGGAGGAGGAGGTTCTGGAGGAGGATCTATAAATATATTCTATCAGAATACTTATACAAATAGCGGTTCTTTGATCGCTAATGGAGGAGCGTCAGGGGCTGGAAATGGGGGATATGCGGGAGAGACAGGTACTGTTCGTAATCCTCAATTCAATCCTGAACAATTACCGATTATTTCTGCCAATGTTCCGTATAATGTTACTGAACAGGTAGCTTCTGTGGATGTGACTATAACTAATGATCATAGTAAGGGTAATTCCACCATTCTTCTCGAATGGGGTAATGACATGATAGGCAATTATACTTATTCGACTTCTCTTATTAATAAAGGAACAGGAACTTATACCATGACCATGGATAAGTTAGACACTCTTTCATTATCCAAGACATATTACCGAATCACTGTCATTAACAGTGAAGGAGGATCTTCTCCGATTATCGGTAATTACCAAGTCCAGAAGTCTCTTCTGACAGGAGTGAGGTCTCTCAATGGTACTGGTAATGGAGACAAGAGCATTACGACAGCTTATGCTACGATTCCAGTCGAATATGTACAATTAGATAGTTCTACCCACTACACTACTAATACTAACCTCGGCAATGCTACTGCAGACTCTAGTATGCTCGCTGTCCGTTACAACGGTGACGTCCTGATCGATGCCGGAGTCACCTTGACTCCAGCAGCAAGGAAGCGTGGTATGTTCATGTATGTCGATGGAGCTCTGACAGTCAATGGAACTATTTCCATGACTGCAAGAGGTGCTGCTAACGTCGCCGGAGACAGGATCCTCATCATGACCGATGGAGGAACGAGCTATGAAATACCGGCAGTAGGAGGAGCGTCTAATACAGCAGGAGTAAATGGAGCTACAGGAGGCGGAGGTAGTAGTAGTTATGGACCTGCAGGAGGTTCAGGTACCTCTTATTCTGGAGGATCTGGTGCTGGAGGTGGAACAGGTAGTGGCTCGGGTTCTTCTTCTGGTGGTACTGGAGGAGCAGGCAGGACTGGGTGTACTGGTTGTGCTGGAGGAGCAGGGAATCCAGGTGGTATCAATGGCGGGACTAGTGCGTCTCCTGGCAGTGATGGTACGGGGGGATTATTAGTTATTTATGCAAAGACTGTCGTAGTAGGTTCTACTGGAAGTATTCAGGCTAATGGTGCTAAGGGTGGTGATGGTACTGCTGGAGGAGGAGGTTCTGGAGGAGGATCTATAAATATATTCTATCAGAATACTTATACAAATAGCGGTTCTTTGATCGCTAATGGAGGAGCGTCAGGGGCTGGAAATGGGGGATATGCGGGCAAGTCTGGGACTGTCCGTTCAGTTAAAGTCTTAAATTAAATAAAAAATCTAGACCGTTTGGCCTAGATTTTTTTATTTCTTCTTATTTATCTCTTCTCCTATCATGTATAAGGACTTAGTAGAAAAACTTGTTAATTCTTTTATATTCTTAGTGAATGAATTCTTCTTCAGCTCTTGAGTAATCGCTCTCACTATTTTCTTATTCTTTGAGCTGGGTAGTAGTTCCATGAATCCTTTTCCGTTTACATTTTTTCCTTTGATACTTCCTTTTATATCTATACCTCCTTCCCAGTAATTTATCGATCCAAATATTACTTCTTGCTCTTTCTTAGTAGGGGATATTTCTAGAATTGTTTTGAATTCAGGTATTTCTATCGTGTACTCTAGGACGTATTCATTATGTGTTATCTTGCTCTTGTATTTCTTGTCTTTCGGCGAAATAATCACTTTTTTTGGATATGAAGATATCTCGTTCTTGTCTATTATGCCTGCATGGATAGTCTTATGTTTATTCCCATACTCAAAGCAGATTATATCAGTTCCATTCTCTAATTGGATAGAGAACCATGTCCATTGATCTTCTTCTGTCAAAGGAGTTTGGGCCCATTGATGATCCATCCAAGAAAGTCCTTCGACTTCTTCCCATTCCTTATCCATTCTTACTATTCCTTTTGTTTCCATCCTGGTCAAGGAGTAGTAATAAGTAGTCTTGGTCTGAAGATCGATGAAGCCTTTTTTGTTGATCAATAAGGGTTTTTTCGATGATCTTAATTCTAGGTCAATGAAGTCATTGACTACCCTGTAGGTTGATTCTCCTTTTTTCTCTATCAGACATGAATTATCGTAATTGATCCATAGTGATGGCTTAGTGAAATTATTCTTATCAACCAAGCATAATGGATTGGTCTTGTGCTTGAATCGTGTCTTGTCGCTGATAAGATAATGAGAGAAGAATAAGTTCTTGATAGGGATATTCTTTATGAGAGGAATATCTATCTCTTGAGGTTTTACTGAAAACAGGCAATCCATGAAGGAGATTTCCTTTGCTGTTTTCTTAGTTTTCAAGTTTCCGTTGAAGTACCACCACTCAACGATATGGTCGTGCTTCTGTTCGTCCTTTGGAAATGATACTTCCTTGAATTTTTCTTTATAAGTTTTATTTTGTTTTTGTTCCATATTTTTCCCAAGTATCAACAAATGATAGGAATTTCTTAGAAATACGTTTCATGGCCTCTTCTCTGGTGATCTTCTTTTCATAATAATCCTTGATAGGGGTGAGGAAGATGGTTCTTCCGATGGCGAACCCTATGATCTGATCGAAAGAAGAGGCATCCTTAAGCCATTTCCTGACCTTTGTATCATCTTCTCCTCTTCCCAGGAGGATTATTTTTGATCTATTAGTCTCTTCTATTACCTTTACCCAGCTCTTCTTATCCAATCCTTCTAATTTCCAGATAGTGGGTCTTAGGACGGCTTTTATCTCTTTGATGGCCTGGACTGTCTTTTCACTTCTGATCGTCTTGTCATAAGTCTCCTTATCCTTGCATGATTTCAGATCATTCTCAGTCGGTGGAACTAATAATTCAATGATCGTCTTCATTTTTTCTTCTGAGCAGAATTCTTTTATCTTTGACAGGGTCTCTAGTTGTTTCTGGTTCTGTCTGGTGTTTTCTGGATTGTATCTTATGAGTATTTTTACATATTCAGGAGAGAATTTCTTAATATGTTCCTTGAAATTGTTCCCGTAGTGTAGTTTTAGCTGTTCTTCGCCACTTTTTTCTACTGGCAAGCATATAGATATCTTCTTTTCTTTTGCCATTGAGAGCACTTTCTGACCATATTCTTCGTCGACTAGGATGGCAAAGCTTTTCTTATCCTTCCTGCCACTTAGTGAATGTACTAATCCTTCAAAGATTATCTCTTTGAATTCTTTCAATAGTTTCTTTTGGCTTGCGTCAGGTTTTTCTGTATTCAGTACGGCCTTAGAAAATGATGATCTGTGATCGAAGGGAAGTATGTATAATTTGCTCATTTTTTATTTATTATTTATTATTATTCCTTTATTATACAACCGTTATACTTGATTTGACAAATTTTATTTTATGAGATAATCTACCTAACAGTAGTTAGATAAATATTAATTTCTATTTAAATGGGAAAAATAAAGGAGATACATAATGCAACAAAGGATAAAATATTAGAAATAGCTGGAAGATTCTTTGTAAAACATAGCTATCGAGGAGTTTCTTTGGGGATGATTGCCGAGAAGGTGGGAATCAAAAAGGCTTCATTATATTATTACTTCAAGAATAAGGAGGATATATATTTCGGTTCATTGGATATAATTTTAGATGAGCTTAATGAGATAGTCGAAGAAGTGATGAAGCGTGATATTCCTTCTGATAAGAAGGCTAGGGAACTAATAATCGCTTTCATTAGTTTTTCTGTAAAGAAGGAAAAGTTCATAAGGGCTATTATCCAGAATTTTCCTGTCAAGAAGAGGCAGATGAAACGTTTTTTCAAGATAAAACAGAAGCGTGACAATATGGTGAAGATCATCGAACCGCTCATGCTTGATTGTATCGGCCCTAAGGGCAAGAAAATGGATCTCAAGGTGGCAACATATATTCTGATAGGCGGATTGAATATGATTATGGAGGAGCATATATATAGTGAGGATAAGCAAGAGTTTGATCCAAAAGTACTTGCTGATAAGTTTTATGAAATAATGTTCGTGCGATAATAATTATTATTAAAAGATATGAAATTAAAGTTAAATAGATATATATACATTGGAATAGTATTAGTTATAGCTGTTATTGCTATGATTGTTTTTTCTGAGAAGAAACAGGAAGTAGCTGTCGAGGAGAAGATTTCTGAGGTAGAACTCATAAATGTTTCTGATTATCAGAGCGGAAGTACTGTTATTTCTGCCTTTGGGCAAGTTGAGTCATTGAATCAGGTTGATTTGAAAAGCCAGCTTTCAGGGAATCTTAAATCCGTAAATGTTAAAATCGGCGATCAGGTGTCAAAAGGACAGTTGATTGCTGAAATCGATCATGATACTCTTGATGCTCAGTTAGACCAATCGAAGGCAAATATTGATAGACTTAGGAATGGCTTGGATCTGAAGGTAGCTGGAGCTACTAACGAGCAGATAAACGTGAGCCAGAAACAGCTTGATTCAGCTAAGACTGCTTTGCAAAAAGCGGAAAGCAATTTGGCAGATATTCAGAAGCTCACTGAAGAAAACATGAAGTCAAAGTATAATTACGCAGCTTCATCCTTGGATGATGCGAATATAAAGATATATAATTCTTATACTTTAGCTGATTCGATAAGGGAGACTTATTTCAATAATTATGACCAGCAGGGCATAAGAGTGAAGAGCATCGTAGATAGTGAGATGGGGAAGACGAAGGATGCTTCTGATACTCTTGTTTCTCATATTTCTAGCAGTGATTTCGCAGCAGTCGATTCAGCTATCGACCAGACTATAAAGAATTTCGATCTGATATTAAGTTCTCTTACGGAGATACGTGATATCTGTGATAAGTATACTTATAAGAATACTGTTCCTAATAGTGTGAGGACTTCGATAGATTCGCAAAAGTCGGTCATCAGTTCTGTTAAGAATTCAATGGTATCACTCAAGAATGATATAAGCGTACTCAAGACCCAGAATGAGAACAGTATCAATTCTGCTAAGTCAGCAATCGATACGGCAAAGTCTGGTGTAGCTGTCCAGGAGGCGAGCTTAGGCTCAGTCACTGCTAGCCCAAGAGATATCGACCTCGAAGGAATAAATGCTTCAATCAAAGAAGCTGAAGCTGCTTATAGGTTGATCCAGGCGAATAGGGACAAAGCATTCATAAGAGCTCCTTTCGATGGAAAAGTATCGGCAATGCCATTGAAGGATAATAATTTCGTCACAAGTGGGCAGATAGTTGCTTCTTTAGTGAATGAGAACGGTATGCAGGTAAAGGCTTATGTCTCAGAAAAGGATAGCGGATATGTCGAAGAAGGGGCTTTGGTGAAGATAAAGGATGGTGTCGATGGTATTGTTTCGAACATATCTCCAAGCGTTGATGCTAGTACGAAGAAGATAGAGATAATAATACCTGTAACGAGCAATTCTTCTTCTTTGACCATAGGTGATAATGTTGAGCCAAAGGTCACAGTGAAGAATAATTTTTCAGGAACTGATAAATTCCTTCTTCCTTTTAAGGCTATCAAGTTCAGTTCTGGAAAGACTTATGTCTGCGTCGTGAAGGATGGATTAATTGAGGAAAAGGAGGTTGAACTAGGAAAGACTTCCAATGAGTCGGTCGAGATATTGAAAGGTCTGAGTATTGATGATAAGGTCGTGGCTTCTAGTAAAGGGTTAAAAGCTGGACAATCTGTAAAAGTAAAAGAATAGAAATATGTCAAATAGTAATAAAAAAAATATCTGGCATTTCTTCGTAGAAAATAGGAGATTTGCCATAGTGATGGTATTACTTTCTTGCCTTATAGGATTATTCTCTATATATAGTCTTCCGAAGGAATCGAGTCCAGAGATAGATATTCCTATCGCTATGGTTACGACGATCTATGCTGGAGCAGGTGCTGAGGATGTGGAAGAGCTCGTGACTGATGTCCTTGAGAACAAGATAGTTTCCATGAGCGGTGTAGATAAGGTAACGTCTTCTTCGAAAAAGGGAGTTTCTGTGATCATGGTACAATTTGATGTCGACGCAGATGGAAAAGAGAAGGTCGCTGACCTTAAGAATGAGATTGATAAGGTGAAAAAGGATCTACCTGATGATGTCCAAGAGCCGTCTGTAATAAAAGCTGATTTCAATAATTCTCCTATAATGATATATTCTTTGAGCGGTCAGTATGACCTGCCAAATCTTAAGAGTATGGCGGAGGATATCAAGAAGGAGCTAGAAGGAGTTTCTGGCGTGTCTAAGGTGGAAATATCCGGAGGACAAGATAGGGAGATCAAAGTAGTCGTCGATAAGAGCGAACTTGATAAGTTCCAATTATCCTTGAGCCAAGTCACTTCTGCCATAGGGCAATCTAATACTGACATTCCTATCGGTTCGATAGAGACAGGAGATGAGAAATATACCTTGAGATTTGAAGGAAGGATAAATAATGCTGAGCAGATAAAGAATATTCCAGTCGGAGTTTCCGGCAGTATTCCAGTTTTCGTAAAAGATATCGCAACTGTCATTGATGGTTTTCAGGATGCCACAACCTTGTCATATTTCGGTAAGGGTGGAGAAGAATCTTATCCTGCTATATCATTGAACATATATCGTGCAAGCGGAGGAGAGATATTGGAGATAAGCGATGAGGTCGGAAAGAGGATGGAGAAGGTGAAGGCGTCATTGCCTGAAAATGTCTCGATAGATGTCGTTGATAATGATGGTGAATCGATAGCTACTGATCTCGGGGGATTATTGAGGACCGGAGCAGAGACGATATTGATAGTCTCATTGGCTGTCCTATTCTTCGTAGGATGGAGAGAGGCTTTATTGTCGGCAATCTCTATTCCTTTGAGCTATTTCTTGACATTCTTCGTACTTGATAGGATCGGGTATACTTTGAATTTCTTGACCTTATTCTCGTTAATACTTGCATTAGGAATAATGGTAGATGCGGCTATAGTCGTTTCTGATGCAATGAACAAGGAGATAAAGAGCGGTAAGAGTTCTAAGGAAGCTGCTTTAAAAACCATTGATGAATTCAAGAGTCCGTTGATATTCGGAACCCTGACAACCGTATTCGCTTTCGTCCCTATGCTTCTTGCCTCTGGAATAATGGGCAAGTTCATCAGGACTATTCCAGTTACGGTTACCATAATATTACTCAGTTCGATACTTATTGCGGTCATGGTCCTACCAGCCTTAGCTGTAAAATGGATAAATATCGGAAGGAAAGCGGGGGAGCATGAAAAGCCTGAGCCAAGATATTTCGTATTCGCTAAGGAGAAATATGAGTTCTTGATAAGAAAACTTTTCAGTGATAATAAGCTGGCTAATACTTTCTTATTCGGAGTCATATTGTTATTTTTCTTTGCTTTAGCCCTTCCTGCTACTGGACTATTGAAGAGTACTCTTTTCCCTAGTTCTGATACGGATAAGATCTATATAAATATCGAGGAATTACCTGGAACCATGCTTGATAAGACTTCTGCGGTGACTAAGAAGGTGGAGGAAAATCTTATGAATTATAGTGACATCAAGTCATTGCAATTGAACATCGGTTCTCCTGTTTCTACCAGTGCCAGTTCTTCTTCAGGCAAATCAGAGAACAGGGCTAATATAATAATCAATCTTAAAAAGGATAGGAAGAAGCCTAGTTATGAATTCGTGAAAGATCTGAGGACTGATCTAGGTAGAAAGGATTTCGGTACAGCTAAGGTCGAGGTCGTTGAATTGGGTTATGGCCCTTCAAGTGGATCTCCTGTGCAGATAAATATTACTGGAACAGATTTGACGAAGCTTGAAGAAATCAGTAATGAGTATGAGAGTATCCTGAAAGGGATAAAAGGGGTAAGTAATGTTGATACTAGTATTGAAGAGACTAATGGAGAGTTCGTTATCGAAGTAGATAGGGCAAAGGCCCAGACTTATGGATTAAGCGCTATCCAGATAGCTTCTGTACTCCGAAATGCAGTTAATGGAACTACGGGAACTGTTATAAGAGAGAATGGAAATGATACTGATGTCGTTGTAAAATCAAATATTGGTGGAGATATAGAGAATACTAATAAAACGACTTTAGATATGATAAATTCCTTGACTATCGAGACTGCAAAAGGGGATATACCGCTCAGTACTTTTACTAATAGCTATCTTCATGGA
>JAQWEU010000005.1:0-2049 GCA_028704755.1 Minisyncoccota bacterium
TGCTGCTTTCGATATTACTGTCAACGCTTCTTCGCTAGTCGATGGAACGATTACCCCTAGTATCATTGCAACCGATATTTTAGGGAACATTAGTAATGCAGCTAATACTCCGACAGCTACTAAGGATGTGGTAGCTCCGATTAACCAGGATACAGTTTTCGCTAGTAATGCCCCGAAGAAGGGTGGAGATAGCACTACTGTAGTTTCTGCTGGCGAGACAGGAGGATCTATCTGGTTCGCTCCTAATGGAACCACCTCATTTGTTATCGGGAATACTATGACCACAGCTGGCGGTACAGCTACTTCTATTCTTGCTCCTGTAACTGAAGGACCATACAGATTATTCATCATTGATGCAGCTGGGAACATATCTAATGCTTCGACAGCGATCTTGACTGTTGATAACACCAGTCCTACTGCAGCTATTGACTATTCTAAGGACGGAGGAACTACCTATTCTTCGAGTATCTCTGTCAAGAATGGAGATTCATTGAGAATCAGGGCTACATTCAATGAGAATATCGTAGATAGTCCCGTTGTCCAGATAGCTGTCAGTAACGGAATCCTTGGTGCAAGTAACATGGTTAAGATAAGCGATACTCAATATTATTACGTGCTTTCAGTTGGAACAGAAAATCTTAATCCATCTGTTAGTTTGTCCACTGGAACTGATCAGGCAGGAAATGTTGTCACCTCGACACCGACAAGTGGCGCTACCTTTACTATTGATAATGTAACTGAACCTCCTATTGTCTCACAGATAGGAACAGCAGGGAATTACATCAATGATAGTAATAAGGCAGCTGTCCATGTAACAGGTACTGCGGAAGCAGGTTCCTTAGTTAGTGTTGTCTTGATAGACTCTGCTCTAACCTCTACTACTGCCGTAACAGAGCAGCTTGCCGCTGGCGTTGCTGCTTTCGATATTACTGTCAACGCTTCTTCGCTAGTCGATGGAACGATTACCCCTAGTATCATTGCAACCGATATTTTAGGGAACATTAGTAATGCAGCTAATACTCCGACAGCTACTAAGGATATAGTAGCTCCTGGTGCTACAGAATTAGGGAATGGAAGCAGTGATTACACGATAGCCCAGAGCGCAGTTGTCACTTTGAACTTCTCTGAGCCGATAAATGGAGATTCACAGGTCCTAGTTGAGGACGCAATAGTCAATGGATCTGACAGGGTTTTGACTTTTAGCTGGAATCTTGCTGAAGATCAACTATCGATAACAGGAAATAGTTCTGGAGTTACGACTTTTAACAATGATGTTGTGATTATAAGCTTAACCGATGTAGCAGGAAATACTGCAAATAGTGTATTATTGATCGACTCAGTCTTAGAAAATGGACAGATCGAGCCAGATGTGAATGGAAATGCAGCTTTGAATAACACTAATCATCAATTAGTTATAACTGATCCTAATCAGGCAGTGAATGTAAATATCTCTAATGGAACAACCGACCCAACTCTAGACTTGAACTCATTCATTAATCAAGGAACAGGTATTTTGCCAGGAATCAATATTGTTGCCAATAATGTCCAAGGGTTAACCGTAGGAATGCCGAGTGACAATGTTGTTACTAGTAATGATCCTAATTGGGATGGAATTCTTGATGCTCCAAGATTAATAACTCCTCCAGCCGGAATGGAAGGGGTGGAATTATCATTTGAATTCGGTGTGCCAGGTGCAATACTGCAATTTGATAAGGCAATAAGAATAATGTTCCCTAATCAGGCAGGAAAGATTGTTAAAGTCACTAATGACGGAATTAATTATACCGAAATCACTAATATTTGTTCATCAGATTCGCAATTGGTAGGAGATGCTTTACCTGCAGGAGGAGATTGTAAGATTGACGCAGGAAGTGATTTAGTTGTTTGGACTAAGCATTTATCAGGATGGGTCATTCAAGAAATCCCAGTTACAGGAATAACTGTCACTGGTGCAGGATCAGCCACTACTATCACTACCAACGGAGGAACTCTTCAGATGAGTGCAGCTATTACTCCAGGTAATGCTACTAATCAGACAGTCACTTGGTC
>JAQWEU010000005.1:2149-32576 GCA_028704755.1 Minisyncoccota bacterium
TCAGCTACTATCAGTGCTGCCGGTCTCTTGACTGCGGTCAGCAATGGTACTGTTACTGTCACAGCTACTGCCAACGATGGTTCAGCCGTCTTCGGTACTCTAGTAGTTACGATCTCTAATCAGGGAGCGAATAACACGAATATTGGATCTGCCATATACAGTATTAATTATTCAAATAATACTATAAATAATGTCCCATTAGGTTTATCAGTAACAGATTTTAAAAATAATATATTTGTAGCTCCAGGAGCAGTATTTGAATTATATCAACCAAACGGAACCGTAGTAAGGATTGGCAATGTCTTTAACTTAGATAAATTGATCGTTACAGCCGCAGATGGAGTAACAACTAGGACATATACAGTCAACGTTGATAGTATCCTTCCTTCGGTAACTCCTTTAGGCAATAATTCAACAGATTACACCATTCCGCAGAATGGAACAGTCGTACTAGTTTTTAATAAGCCTATAAGTTCTAACTCAAGACAGGTTATTGAGAATTCCTTGCTGAGTGGAGCTGATAGGACCATATCCTTCAGTTGGAATAATGAAAAAACCCAATTGATCATAACAGGGAACCCACAAGGGGTAACGACTTTTGCAAATGATGTTTTTGCTCTGACCATAGTTGATACGATTGGAAATGTATCAAACAACGTACTATTGATTGATTCGGCGATAAGCAGCAATCAAGTATCTCCAGATGGGCAGGGGAATATAAGTCTGACACCTGGCAGCCCAGAAGCGATTATCAATAATTCGAATCCAGTAAATACGATCAATATACCTTCAGGAGTTAATAATCCAACGATAAATTTTGATCCTCTGATCAATAACGGAACCGGAACATTGCCACAGATAACGATAAATGGAGGAAATGCTGGCAATATAGTTATTGACTTCCCTCAAGGTGTCATTGTTACGAATCCAAACACTAATTGGAACGGGGTAATTACTGGGCCACAGTTGATGAGTGCTTCTTTCCCGAATGAAGTAGTGGGAATAGCGTTTCAATTCGGAGTCCCTGGAAATACTCTGACTTTTGACAAAGCAATCAGGATAAATATCCCGAATCAAGCTGGAAAAAGGATAAAGATTAGCAATGATGGTCTGAATTATACAGAAATTACGAACGGATGCTCATCAGACAGTCAGGCCGCTGGAAACGCCTTACCTGCCGGAGGGGATTGTAAGATCAATGTTGGAAATGATTTGGTTATCTGGACAAAACATCTAACCATATTTGTCACCTTTACGACAGTTCCTAGTCCAATAATTCCAAGTAGCGGATCGACAACAGGAAGCGTTGTCCTATTAGGAAGTCAGATAACAGGAGCAGCTGATTATAGTTTCAGCTTCAATGTCAATAATACTAGGATTACTGCAAGGAATGAAGTCGCATTGCTTTTCAGTAATGATCAAAGATTCAAGAGGTTCTCGGTTGCAAATGGGAAAGATTTCAACAATTCAATAATTGAAGAGAATATTGGATTCAAGATATGGAAGATACCAGGAAGAACAGGAATAAAAGAAATCTGTCTCAGGTTCTATGATGACTATGGCAACCCAACAGTTCCAGTCTGTAGGAAGATAATCTATCTTGATAGGGAATCGATTACATCTTTACTGGCAAGGAAAGCATCGATATCCAAACAGGCAGTAAAGAAACCAGAAATAGTCAAGAATTACAAGGAGGAGGAAAGGCCTTCGAAGTCACGACTATATGCAACGTATCCTATTAAGAAGAATATTCTAGACATCAATAGTCCGTTGCTTAAGAATGCTACCTTAAGTGAATTAGTGGAAAGCACTAAGTACGGAGACTATAGTGTTGAGGTCAAGAACTTGCAAAGACTATTGAAAGCTTATGGATTCTTCCCAAAAGATCTTGAAATAACAGGATTTTATGGAGAAGACACTTTGGCGAGTGTCAATAAGTATAAGAAATTCCTTGAATTGAATTCGAAATACCAATCTCTCGCTAATTACTAGATACGAATGCGCCCTAATAAGGCGCATTTCGTTTATTAAATGCTTTGACTTAATTTAAGATAAGGATATATAATGAATTAATAATAAGTATACATTAATTATGATTTATTCGGATAAGGTAATACAACATTTTAAGAATCCTCACAATCAAGGATCGATAGAGAACGCGGACACTGTCGGAGAGGTTGGCAATCCATCTTGTGGAGATGTGATGAAGATATATTTGAAAATAGAGGATAGGATCATCAAGGATGTTAAATTCGAGACTCTTGGATGCGCAGCTGCAATAGCAGTTTCTTCTGCTTTGACTGATATGGTAAAAGGTAAGAGCATTGATGAGGCATTAGAAATAACCAGGCAACAAATCATAGAAGATTTAGGTGGTTTGCCTGAAGTCAAAGTGCATTGTTCGATGTTAGGCATAGAAGCATTACATGAAGCAATCAAAAAATATGAAAAAAAAGATTAAGGAAAATATATATTTCGACCATAGTGCAACTACCCCAGTCGATCAGAGAGTCCTTAAGGAGATGATGCCATATTTTTCTGAAAAGTATGGAAATTACTCGTCCTTGCATGGATTTGGAAGGGAAGCGTATTTTGCAGTTGAGAAAGCGAGAGAGAAGATCGCTAGCACTTTGGATTGCTCGAAGGATGAAGTAATCTTTACGTCTGGTTCGACTGAGTCAAATAATTTAGCCCTGAAAGGAGTCATAGATTCTCTCAAGGGTAAGAGCGCTCACATAATAACCACACAGATCGAACATGATGCTATCTTGGTGCCATGCAAGCAGTTAGAAAAAAAAGGAGTCGAGGTCACTTATCTGCCAGTGGGGAAGAATGGTGTGGTAGATCCTAAAAGTGTTGTCAATGCAATAAAGGATAATACGGTCCTTATCTCTATCATGTATGTGAACAATGAATTAGGTTCCATAAATCCTATTCAGGATATCGTGAGGATGGCCAAGAAGAAGAATAAGGATATCATCTTTCATACGGATGCGACTCAGGCTGTCAATTTCTTATCCTGCAGCGTCAAGGATCTCGGAGTAGATATGATGAGTATCTCAGGTCACAAGATTTACGGACCAAAAGGAGTCGGTTTATTATTTATCAGAAAGGGGATACCTATTACTCCCTTGCAGGCTGGAGGGCATCAGGAAAGGAGTATAAGGAGTGGAACATTGAATGTTCCAGGAATAGTTGGGTTGGGAAAGGCAATAGAATTGGCTGTTAAGGAAATGGATAAGAATAATAAGAAGATATCTAAATTGAGGGATTATTTCATCAAGGGAGTCCTTAAGAATGTTCCTGACATTATCCTGAATACGGATGTTGATAATTCGGTTTCTTCTCATGCTAATTTCTGTTTCGTAGGAGCAGAGGGCGAATCGATCTTATTATATCTAGACGCAGAAGGTATTGCCGTTTCAACCGGTTCGGCTTGTGCTTCTGGAAGCTTAGAGCCTTCTCATGTATTACTTGCAATAGGGATAGAGAAGGAGATCGCTCATAGCTCAATAAGGTTTACCTTTGGAAAGCACAATAACAAGGAAGAAATTGATTACGCCCTAAGTGTCTTGCCTTCAGCTATTAGGAAATTAAGGACCATGAACCCTTTATATAATAAGTAAAAAAAATGAATATGCAGTATAAAAAAGAAATAACTTTTGTTGTTGTAGCAATATTGGTAATAATCTGTATTGCTAATTACATTATCCAAAATCAATCAAGATTAGAAGGAGGAAAGTTGGAGACGCAGAATATAGATGTTAATAAGGGAGAAACTGTTAAGAAATCTCAAGATATCCATGACACTTATACAGGAGTCTTCATGTCTGGAAAGGGCTTTCAAGACAATAAGGTCTTGAAGATCGATAATTCTGGAACCGTAGCTTTTGAGATATATAAGGAGGGAGGTAAGACTGTCCAGTTCGGAAGCTGGGTACTGAACACTCAGAAAGAACTGGTTGTCAGTATATTAGGAGAAGAGGGGAAAGGAGAATTCCAGAATCCGATAACCTTCGTATTTTCATATAACGACAAGAATGTCTTAGCTGCAAACACCTTTGATCAGGCACTATACAAGCAGAAGGATCTCAATTTTACGAAGTTGAGCGAAAAAGAGGTTTCTGAGCTTGTGAAGGGAGAACAAGATTTCGATAGAGCAAAAGAAGCTGAGATGAATAATAACGTCAAAGAAACACCAAAAAGTCCTGAGTAATCAGGATTTTTTAATATTTCCGTGGTATTGAGAAAAAAGGTAAATAATGGTATTGATAATATAGGACCTTTAAAGGTGGAATCATGATTTCAAACGGAAGGAATTACATTGTTCTCGACATGACTCTTGGGATGTTCAGAAAGCCTCATTTCTATGACATCGTTTCATTGCCGGAGTTTATTGCTCCACGATTGAACGAGATTTTTAGCTTTCAAGCTGATTCTTATCCAGAGGATACTTTGTTAGAAAGGATGGAAACATTCTTTAATGTATTGACCATGGCAAGGAACCATTTGCTTTTCAAGGATCCATCTATGCAGAGGATTAAGATTGTATTCGGACATATGCCAGATTATTTTGCGAGAATGCTTGACGATCGTTTGATCGAAAGGAGTATTGAGCCGATCTATTGCTTGCAATTCAAGAAAGGGCCGGATGAGCTTTCACCCGATGGTCGCTTGATAGCGATGAACGAGAAGTTCTTTGTAATAGCAAGGCCGTATCAAAGGTTGTTTGAGGCAGATTTTTCAAACGAAGGTTGATTATTTAGTTTTAAATACGAAGCATTTACATGCTTCTTTTTATTATTGCTCAAAAATATTTGACCAATTTTAGAAAAGAAAATATAATATATGTAATGAAAATAAATATCTCTCAAATATCTGACGGAAAGGAACCTGAAGAGCTTCAGGACTCTTTACCTATAAAAAAAGAAATCAAACTCATCAAGAAGATCGATAAGGAGAATAAAGACTCTGGACTTCTTAAGGTCAAGCTTAAGAATGGAGAGGAAAGTAACCCTAAGGCTCAGGAGAAGGTGAAGGTTGATGTCAAGGGAAAGAAAGATGATAACCCGAAATCGATTTCTATAAAGAAGATTGTGAAGGAAGATGATTTAGGAAATAGTAAGAGCATTGAGACGGCCGTCATCGAAAAAGAAGAACCTATCCTAAAAGAGATTGAGAAACCTAATGATGAAGTCATCATAATCGGCAAGAATTCTCCGACGAAACAAGTTATGGGGACAGAGCCAAAGGAAGACAAGAAACTTAAGAGTGGACTGATATTGATCGCAGAAGATGAGAAGCCATTATCGCGTGCCCTAGAGATAAAGTTGACGAAGGAGGGTTACGAGGTACTTGTGGCAAGTAATGGGGAAGATGCTATCCGTTTTCTTGATAAGAAGAAATTTGATCTGATAATCCTTGACCTTGTAATGCCTAAGAAGGACGGCTTTGCAGTCCTAGAGCATTTTAAGGAAGAAAACATGAAATCCAATGTGATAGTCTTATCGAATCTTGCCCAAGAAGAAGATTTCAAGAGAGCTAAGGATATGGGTGCTATGACATATTTCATCAAATCAAATACGCCGATAATCGAATTAGTCAAGTATATTAAAGAAAATATTTAAAATATGAACTTTGACCAAGATAATATAAAAAAGATCCTTTTAGAAACTGGTTATCTTGAAAAGAGCGACATCGCAATAGCTGAAAAGGAGGCTCAAGAATTGAAATTAACTTTTGTTGATTACATTTTGAATTCCAATTTATTGAATAGGGATCTCTTCGGACAGGCTATTGCAGAATTCTTGGACATCAATTACTTGGATCTCAATTCTAATCCTCCAGTCAGGGAGTTAGTGTTAGAACTATCAGAGGAATTAGCTAGAAGATATCGCATAGTCATCTTCAAGAGGACTCCAGAAAAAGTCATAATCGCGACTGATAATCCTGATAATGAAGCCCTTATCCATGAAGGAATAGAGGAGTTGAAAAGAGTTCTTAATGTCCAGGACATTGAAATAGGATTCTCTCTTACTGAGGATATCGATGAGTCTTTCTTGTTCTACCGTGCAAAATTGGAGACTAGGTTTTCTGAGTTGACTTCTTCCGGAAAGATCGTTACTTCTGAATTATTAGCAGAAATCATCCACGATGCGATTATCTATCGTTCTTCGGATATCCATTTCGAACCTCAGAAGACAAAGGTATTGATAAGGTTCAGGATAGACGGCATCCTTCATGAGGCAGGCACTATGCCTAAGGATTATTATGAGAATGTCTTGAATAGGGTAAAGGTTTTGGCTAGTATGAGGATCGATGAACACCTCACTCCTCAAGACGGAGCTATCAGGTTTGAATTGAACAAGAAATTTGTTGACCTCAGGGTCTCAGTCGTGCCAGTCATCGAGGGAGAAAAGACCGTTATCCGTATCCTATCAGTCTATGTCAGGAACTTCTCATTGACTGAGATCGGTATGTCCGAAGAGAACAGGATAGCTTTTGAACTATCCTCAAAGAAGCCATTCGGTATGATTCTCGTAGTAGGACCGACAGGATCGGGAAAATCTACCTCCCTATATGCCTTATTGAAAGAGCTTAATGCTTCAAGTATCAACATTACCACGATTGAGGATCCAGTTGAATATAAGATCGAGGGAGTGAATCAGATACAAGTCAATCAAAGGACCAATCTGACTTTTGCCAATGGACTCCGATCTATTGTCAGACAGGATCCAGATATTATCCTTGTCGGAGAGATCAGGGATCAGGAAACAGCCGAAATAGCAGTCAACTCTGCCCTTACTGGGCACCTTCTCCTCTCGACTTTTCATGCTAACGATGCCGCCACTGCTCTTCCAAGGCTGCTAGACATAGGAGTAGAACCGTTCTTATTATCTTCGACATTGGAATTGGTCATATCGCAGAGATTGGTCAGGAGAATATGCGAGAATTGTCGATATAGTCAGGAATTTAGCGCCGAAGAGCTGAAAAGAATATATCCTTCTGCAAAGAAGTTCTTCAAGAGCAAGGAAACCTTCTATAAAGGGAAAGGGTGTCCTTCTTGTAATAATACTGGATATAAGGGGAGTAGTGCGGTTTTCGAGATAATCAAAGGTACTACTGAGATGAAAGACCTTATCCTTAAGAATCCAAACTCGAACGAAATATGGAGATTAGCTTACGCACAAGGAAGCAGGACTATGTTCGAGGATGGTTTAGAAAAAGTACGAAGCGGATTGACCAGCATGGAAGAATTATTAAGGGTCACTAAGCCATTAGAATTCTAATATGGAAAAGCAAGAAAATTTTGGCCAATTAAAAAAGCTCGAATCTAATTCAGAGCTTTTCAGCATAGGATTAAGCGAGGAAAGGAAGTATTTCCTCGAGAATTTAGCAATGCTTGTCGATGCCGGTGTTCCTATCAATGAATCGTTCAGGGTTATTAGCGAGGGCAGTAAGTCGAGCAGGATGAAAGGCGCTATCCTGAAGATGGCTGATCAGATTGAGGGAGGATATTCCTTATGGAAGGCAATGAGGGCTTCTAAGCTTTTCAATAAGCAGACCATATCCTTGATCAGGATTGGTGAAGAGACGGCCAATCTGGTTGAGAACCTAGGGATAGTAGTAGAGCAACAGAAGAAGGAGTCAGCTTTTCAGTCGAAGATCAGATCAGCTATAATATACCCTGTGATAATCCTAGTCATTGCCTTATTAGTTGCTGGAGGGGTTTGTTTCTTTCTCCTACCAAGACTGGCAAAAGTCTTTTCCGACATGAAAATCGAGCTACCAGCTATTACCAGAGCTCTTATCGCTCTTAGCTCCTTCATAGAGAGCTATGGATTGATCGCTATGCCGCTACTCCTTATTTTTCTTGGCTCAGTCTCATATTTCCTATTCTTTAACGATAAGACAAAACATATCGGGCAATTCCTATCATTCAATTTCTTCGGAGTGAAGAGGATTATCAGGGAGACTGAATTAGCAAGATTCGGATATAATTTAGGGATGCTCCTTAAGTCAGGATTATCCATATCAGAGTGCCTTGATTCGCTTGTCAGGTCTACGGATTTCTATAGTTATCGTAATCTGTACAAGAAAATAAAGGAAGAGGTAGAAGAAGGAAAATCATTTTCTCAGATATTCAATGCTGAGAAGAATCTTGATGATCTGATACCAAGACCTATACAACAGATGATAATCGTTTCTGAGAGATCCGGAAGCCTTCCTCAGACTATGATCAAGATCAATGAGATATATGAAGCGAAAGTAGACGATACTACCAAGAACTTAGCAGTTATCTTGGAGCCTATATTGCTTATTGTCATCTGGGTCGGAGTGTTATTATTAGCAATGGCTATCATTATGCCGATTTATGGCCTGATTGGTGGCTTTAAGACGGGGTATTGATGAAAGGCTTTACTATCTTAGAATTATTATTATCAGTAGCGATGATAGCCGTGTTAGCCGCAGCATCTGTTCCTTTATATTCAATCTATCGATCAAGGGGTTCAGTGGACAGCAGTTCGTCTATCGCAGTGAATTCCTTGCGCTCAGCTATCATATTCTCTACTTCTGGGAAAGCAAACTCTCAATGGGGCGTTCATTTCGAGAAAGGAAAAATAACTATTTTCAAAGGAGACAGCTTCTCTTCAAGGGATATCTCATATGATAAGGTAGTAACCCTAGAGGATGATGTCACTTTTTCCGGCATAAATGACGTTTATTTCAATAATAAAGGCCTTCCGAGCCAGACAGGATTGGTCACTGTCAGCTATGGACAGGACAGCAGGGATATTAGCATAGGCCAGAGTATGATTGATTATTAATATGAAGACAATAGATAACAGCAGAAAAGGTTTCGTTGTCGTAGAAGCTTTATTATCAGCTTCTATTTTGGTTATCTTTTTTACTGCTTTTGTCGGAATAGTAGTCTATAACCAGAAGGTATATGAGAATCTTAGCAATAGGCAATCAGCTCTTTTTCTAGCCGAAGAAGGTCTTGAAGCTACCAGGAATCTGCGAGATGCTGATTATGCATCATTGACTGATGGCGCTCATGGAATAGGGGTGAGTGCGAATAAGTGGATATTCTCTTCTGCTTCTGATAATGTCGGTATCTTTAATAGGCACATAAGCGTTACGCCGATTTCTTCAGAGATTAAGCAGGTTGATTCAGTCGTTAACTGGACTTCTAGTAATAACATCGCCCAATCAGTTACCTTGACTACTTATCTGACCAATTGGGCTAAGTTGGAAGAGAATAATGTCTGTTGGAACAATCCTTATGTCCAATCAGGACTTTCAATTGGCTCTTGTGCCGCTGCTTCCGAAACGGTAGTCCAAGGCGATTATGCCTATATGGTCAAAGCAGGAACCAACTACTTTTCCATAATCGATGTCGCAGACCCTGCCAATCCGTTTCTTTCTGGCTCTTGTGCTAATCCAAACTGTTCGCTCAGTGGAACTCTTTATTCTGTTGTTGTTCAAGGAGATTATGCCCACATTTCTTCTACTAATGATAACGCAGAGCTGTATACGGTCAATATCTCGAACAAGGCTAGTCCGATCAGGACTGACACTTACAATGCTACTGGTGCTGCGGACGGAAACGTCCTTTGGATAGATAATAATAAGCTGTATATGACTAGGGAATATTCCAATAAGAATAATCAGTACGAGTTTAATGTTTTTAATTTAACAAGTCCAGATAATCCTACTTTTCTCGGTGGGCTGAATCTCGAGAATACCTGCACCGATGTAGTGGCTGTTGGGAATTATGCTTATCTCGCCTGTACTGATACTAGTAGGGAATTCCAAGTAGTGGATGTCTCTAATCCAGCTTCGATGTCGACAACTAGAAGATATTCCTTGAACCTACCTGGAACTACTGGCTGGGCATTGAGTGTAATCGGGAATACTGCATATATCGGCATGAACGACGGAACTATATATTCGATCAACATTACTAACCCCCAAGCTCCTTCTGTAATTTCGTCTTATGATTTTGAAGGATCAGTTTATAAGATAACGAAGATCAATGATACTATTATTGCTGCTGCAGGAAGCTCTACGAATGAGATCCAGATAATAGATGTTTCAGATCCTGCTGCTATGATAAATATCGGTAACGTGAATGTTCCTGGAGGAAATTTCAATCCAGGAGGGATATCCTATGACGTGACCAAGAATCGAATATTCGCCTCTGGAGCCTGCTTATCAGCGAACAGCAATAGGGAATTATTAATACTTGATTCAACATGCCCATAATATGAAAAATAGCGGATTAACAATGATAGAGATAATGTTCTATCTGGCGATTTCAGCAATTATTTTCCTCGCTAGCTTTTTCGTTGTCAATTTTATCAATCAGGTAAAAGTCAAGAACCAAGCGGTCGCAGAGGTAGAGTATCAGGGGAATATCATTATGGATAAGATGCTCCAGTCTGTCAGGACTTCTCAAGGAGTGAACACTCCTATAGTGGGAGCTTCGGATACCAGTCTCTCGATCAGCATGTCCGACTCTTCGAAGAATCCTACTGTGTACAGCTTTTCGGGGAATAATATCACGATCAAGGAAGGTGCTTCCAGTACGACGAACTTAGGGAATTCTAACATAGCTTTTTCTTCGGGCACGTTCACTAATGATTCTGCTTCTGCTGATTATGACAGCATTAAGGTCAGCTTTACTATCACATACGTCAATCCGTCAGGAAAATCAGAATATAATTATTCAAGAACCTTCTATGGAACAGCATCAACTAGGAAAAAATAAGGAACAAGGGTTTGTAAGCATGCTATTGGTCATCGTCATTACTGCGGTCGGGATTTTTATTGCCTTGTCAATTTTTTCTAATAGCAACCTTTTTTCCGAAGGGATTATTTCTTTTGAGGATGGGCAGAAGGCAAAAGCTCTTGCTAACGCCTGTATCGAAGACGGGCTCCAGAGGATAAGGGATAATAGCTCAGTCTCGGGATCGTATAATCTTACTATTGGAGGTGGATCGTGTAGCTACGTCATAAATAACGTATCGCCGACAGATATCATTATTTCCTCAACTGGCATCTTCAAGGAA
Source organism: Minisyncoccota bacterium (assembly GCA_028704755.1). Classification (GTDB taxonomy): domain Bacteria; phylum Patescibacteriota; class Minisyncoccia; order Minisyncoccales; family Minisyncoccaceae; genus Minisyncoccus. The sequence continues at coordinate 13,225 of JAQWEU010000005.1, forward strand.
AGCACGCGAACGGTTACGATTACGATCAATCAAACCACTCCTCAAATACTTATTAATACTTTGAACGAAGGGCTTTGATTTTTTTTAGATATACGATATAATTACTTATAGAAAGGTCGATATACTTATAAATTAAAATAATTTATTTAAAATGAATACAAAAAGAGGTTTTACCTTGCTTGAGATTTTATTGGTTGTTGCTGCTATCACCATTCTTGCTGGAATCGTCATATTGGCTATCAATCCTAACAAGCAATTAGCTGATACTAGGAACTCACAGAGATGGATGGATGTAAATGCTATCTTGAATGGTGTTTATCAATATTCTATTGATAACAATGGACAGCTACCATCTTCTATTACTGCATCCAGCGCTGGTATTTGTAAGAAAGGCGTAGTCGCTGCAACATGCACCACAGATTCCCTAGTTGATTTATCTGTATTGACCAATTCTGAGAAATATTTAGTCTCTATTCCAGTTGACCCAAAAGGAAGTAGTACCAATAGTACTAACTATGAAATAAGTCTGACAGCTGGAGGAAGGATCATTGTTTCTGCTCCAGAGGCAGAAGAGGGAGCTACTATTAGTGTCCAGAGATAATTATTAATTATAAAAAAATGAATACAAAAAGAGGTTTTACCTTGCTTGAGATTCTATTGGTTGTTGCTGCTATCACCATTCTTGCTGGAATCGTCATATTGGCTATCAACCCTAACAAGCAATTAGCTGACACCAGGAACTCACAGAGGTGGATGGATGTTAATGCTGTACTAAGTGCTGTTTATCAATATTCTATTGACAACAACGGAAACTTACCAGCGACTATTACCACCACTGCTACTGCTATTTGTAAGACTGGATCAACAGGAGCTTGTATAGATCTCTCTGTCCTTACGACAAATGAGAAATATTTAGTCTCTATTCCAGCTGACCCAAAAGCTCCATCTGGAGTAAGTGCTGGATATACTATCGTCAAGACTGCTAATAACAGGATCACGATCGCTGCTCCTTTAGCGGAACAGAGTGCTACTATTAGCGTTACTAGATAGTTTTTTCAAAGACTGTCCATTTTATTGGACAGCATTGAGGAAACTATTTTATGAAAATAGATCGCAAATTTTTTAACATATTTCTTTTATCCTTGTTAGCCTTCCTTTTGATTTCCCAATTAGTTCTTCCTCCCTTAGTGATGAAGAGTTTTTCTGATATTGAGGATAATCAAGCCTCCTCGACGCAGGATAATATCAAACTCATAGTTTATCAGCAATTCGATTATCTGGATGGGGTCGCTAAGACCATTTCCCTGAATGGCCAGTTGAATGATTTTGATGTTAAGAATATTTCTGAATTGAATATTGACTATTTATCCTTAGTCTCTTTAGATAACAAGATCGAATATAATAAGGGGTACGACCTAGAAAAGGCTCAGGAGAGTAGCCTTTCTGAGGCCCTGGTCAATAGATTAGTGACTAACTATGCTACGCTGAAGAGCAAAGCTGGTTTGACCTATGACAACAATGAATCATTGGCTATCGGTATTGCGCGAGGTAGTAATGGGTATGTCGTTGTCGGGAAGAGGATCAGTAAGAAGATTCCCAATTCTTTCTCTATGGGGCATTATTTCACCATAGAGAAGATCAATAGTCCGTTACTGATGGAGAACAAGTATATCAAAGAAGGGTTCATTGATAAGAGCAATCAGGATTATATATATTCATACTTCTTTTATGATAACATCTTCGGAGATAAGGAGTTCTATTCAAAATCAATCATATCAAGGGATATATATAAGATAGGATTGTCCCAATTGGAAATAATCTTCTATATCCTGTTCCTTACTCAGATCCTCACGATCATAGTCTTCTTGTACTCCATTAAGAAACTGATTACGAATAGGTTAGAGATATTGATCGATTCTATACAGGTGAAAAGGAAAAAGAACAATAATCCTATGCCAGTTTTTACTGGTAATGATGAGATATCTATCCTATCCCAAGAAACGAGCAAATCATTTGATAAGATTGAAAGAGCCAAGAAAGAAGCTGAGTATAAGCAATTACAGCTCGACTCTGTCCTGGTCTCGATGCATGATTCAGTATTCATCTTTGACAGGACTAATAAGCTCATATCCTCTTTCGTGTTCAATGATAAGAAGGACGGAAAGATCGTCTCGCATAAGCTCAATAAGGACATATTGCCTAACGATGTGTTCAATAAGATCATCCGTGCTATCAATCAGGTAAGGGACGGCGATAATCTTATCAACATCACCTATTCGATCACGAAGAATAAGAATAAGTTCTGGTACGATGCCAATATCTCTGAGAAAAAGAACAAGAGCGGTGAATTCGATGGTGCGATAGTAGTTGCGAGGGATATTACCAGAAGTAGGAATATGGAAGAAGGTATTAAGGAGAAACTATCCGAATTGGAGGATCTTAATAAATTGATGGTCGGGAGAGAGTTGAAGATGATAGAATTAAAGGAAAGAATTAAAGAATTAGAAAAGAAAAAATGGAAAAAATAAGGAAGATAACAAGTCAAGAAGAGATCTTTTCGAAGATAATATTCGAGTCGAATAAAGCCGACAGTATTTTGGATCTCATAAAGAAGAATATCCATCTCATTATGGATTTTTTCGAATTCGAAGGAGGGGCGATCTACTTCCTGGAAAAGGACTTCGCTAATCTTTTCATAAATTTCGGATTGACTGCTAATTTCGTCAAGGATTTCACTTCCATTACCGCTAATTCCATCATCTTCAAGGAAGTCTTCCTTGATAAGGAATGTTTTATCCTGGATAAGAAGATAAAGAGATTCGACATCCTTCTGTCAAAGAACAAGGAATACGATTCATTGATATTCGTTCCAATACAATACCATAGGAGAGTCATCGGTTGTTATTTAGTAGGAAGTAAGGATATGAAAAAGTTCTCGAAAAAGGACTTGGAGCTGATGCTTCTAGCTGGAAAAGAGATCGGATCGTTCCTGGAAAAGACAATAAGTGATATCTCGATAAAGAAGGAAAAACAGAACTTCCAGTCTTTTTTCAACTCGATGAAGGATATCTTATTCGTTCTTGATAAGGATAGGAACATAATCGAAGCCAATGCTTTCGCTTGCAAGAGATTGTTCTATTCGAGGAATCAGTTGATCAGGAAGAATATAGAGTACTTCTTCCCAGATGATGAGAAGGAGAAAGTAGAAGATTTCTTCAGTGAGGAATTCATTGATAAGAACACCTTATTCTCCTCCCTGGAAGAAAAAGATGGCGACATCGTTCCTATCGAATTCAGCATAATAAGAGGCAATTGGAGCGAGCGCGACTCATTCTTTTTCATTGCTAAGGATATTTCGGAGAAGAGGGAGGTAGAAATAAAGCTTGAAGAGAGTGAGATTATCCGTACGTCCTTGATGGCTAATATTCCTAATTATGTCATTGTATGTAATGAAAAAGGAGTGATCCGTTACGCTAATAAGAGTGCTATGAAAGTATTGGGTTACAAGGATTTCAAGTTCAAGAAAAGGAGCATCCTGGACTTTGTCGTCAATGAACAGAAGAAGGATCTGAAGAACGATCTAGCTAATATATTCATCGCTAGGGGCGCAGCAGACCATGAATTGAAGATGAAGAATAAGATAGATGATTTATTCGATGTCATCATTTCCGGTTCAGTCATAGATTATAGGAAAGAAAAAGCAATCCTTTTGATCCTGACAGATATCACTAACAGGAAAATCGCTGAAAACTTAAGCATCCAAAGAGCGAAGGAGCTAGAGAATTCGCAAAAAGCCCTGATGAACGTCCTCGAAGACGTAGAAGAAGAAAAGGATAAAGTCGTAGGACTTGCCCAGGATTTAGAGAAATTCAAATTAGCAGTGGAGAACACTTCCGACCATATTGTCATTACCGATAAGGAGGGAATCTTATTATATGCCAATAAAGGAGCCGAGGAAATGACAGGATTCTCTCAAGAGGAGATAATCGGCAAGAAATGCGGAGGAAGAGATACTTGGGGAGGGCTGATGAGCCTGGATTTCTATCACAATATGTGGAATGTCATCAAGAAGGACAAGCTGTCCTTCAAAGGGGAGGTGACCAATAAGAGGAAGGGTGGAGGAGAATATATCGCCATGGCCACTATTTCTCCTATTTTGAACAAGGATAACGATGTCCAATTTTTCGTAGGAATAGAAAGGGATATTACCAAGGAAAAGGAGATTGATAAGGCAAAAAGTGAATTCGTCTCCTTAGCTTCTCATCAGTTAAGAACCCCATTATCAATAATAAATTGGTATACGGAATTGCTTCTGGGAGAAGAGTCTGGAGAGATAAACGACGAGCAGAAGTCATATCTCCAGGAAATAGTCGATGGTAACAATAGGATGGTTGACCTAGTCGGTGCCTTGCTCAATGTTTCTAGGATCGAAATGGGTAATTTTGCCATCAATCCGAAGAAGATCGATATTATCAAGATAGCTGAGAACATATTGAAGGAATTATTCATAAAGTTTGAGGCAAGGGAAGTCGATCTAGATTTCAATTACTCGAAGGAATTACCATTGATGAATTTTGACCCGAAGCTGTTAGGCATAATAGTCGATAATCTAGTCGGTAATGCGATCAAATACACTCCTGACGGAGGGAAGGTCGTATTCAATATCCTCAAGGATGGGAAAGAGGTTCTTTTCAAGGTCTCGGATACGGGATATGGAATATCGAATAAGGATAAACCCAGGATATTTACCAAATTATATAGAGGGGAGAACGTACAAGAAAAAGTAGCTGACGGCAACGGCCTTGGGCTGTACATCGTCAAAGCTATTGTCGATCAATCAGGAGGAAAAGTCTGGTTCGAGTCAGAAGAAGGGAAGGGCACGACTTTTTTTGTCAGATTCCCTTTATCCGGCATGCAGAAGAAGAACGGCGAGAAGGAGATTGATTGATATTAGCTCCTTTTGGAAGTCTGATTTTGGGTTCAGATGCTCAATTCATTAGATATTTACATTTCTTACTAAAAATAATATACTATTATTAGCTCTTGAATGATAATAAACCTAAAATAAAAGATTTAAGGATATTTTTAAGACTCTCAAATAAATTTTATTGTAAGCATTTATTTTAGTTATTGGAAATATTTCGAGATCAATATAAAGAAAATGAACGAACAAGAAAACGCAGAACCAAAGAAGTCAAAGAAAATAGTAATCGCTCTTGTTGTTATAGCTGTGATATTAGGAGTGTATTATTTCAATAAGCCGAATAATACTCAGCAGAAGAGTGAGGAAAAGAATTCTACTGAGCAACAACAGGCATCGAACGAGAATGAAGGATCAAAAGAAGAAGTCAAGTCAGAAGAAGGAGCAAAAGAAGAAGTCAAGGCAACTGAAGGCGTTACTGCCGACAGTCTGATCAAATCAGTTGAGGTCAAGACTACGCAAGATACTAAGAAAGATGTAGAACAGAAACCTGCCAACAGTAAGGATGCGCTAGCCCTAGTTAATAGCTTAGTCGCTTCTAGTCCCGTCGCAGTGATTACATTAGAACCGAAGCAGGCAGCAGAAAAAGCTATCAATTATGTAAACAAATACGTCGTTCCTCAGGGACAGGAAGCAAAAGTAGCTCAAGTATTCCCAGAAAAGATCACATTCTATCGATTCTTGATGGATGTAGCAGGACAGAATTACCCAGCTTACGTATCGATTGACGGTAAGAAATTATTAAGCGCTAAGGAGTATGATTTGGACAAGAATCCTAACACCATTGATGGAAAGGAATATGTGAATATAGAGAATGATTTCCAAGAAGTGAAGGGGGCTGAGATCTGTAAGGAAAATGGCAAGCCAATAGTCTATTTCTTCGGATCATCAACATGTCCTCATTGTGATTGGGAAAAACCTATAATCTCTGAGGTCGCAAAGCTCTTCGGAAGCAAGATCTCATATCATGAGAATATTGACAATAGTAAGGATTTGGACGTCTTGAATAAGTTCAGTCCTCAGGGAGGAATCCCAACAATCGTTATTGGATGTAAATATTTCAAAGTTGGTTCCGGTGAGACAATCGGATCAGCTAAAGAGAAGCAGTCACTCCTTCTTCTTATAAACAAAGTATTGCAATAATAAGGATGATCAAGCCTCTTCTCTCAAAGGAAGAGGCTTTTTAAAACATATGAAAATAGCATTCATAATAGCAAATAAGGACTTTCGTGACGAAGAGTACTTCATAACCAAGGAAGTCTTAGAAAATCATGGAATCAAGGTCGATACCTATAGTAATGCGATCGGTTTAGCGCTTGGGAGATTCGGGGGAGAGGTCAAGGTAAGGGAAGTGGTGGAATCTATTGATGTCGATGATTACTCTGGTATTGTCTTCATAGGAGGATCAGGTGCCTTGAAACGCCTTGATAATGATATTTCCTATGGATTGATCAGCAGGTTCAATGAAGAAGGCAAAGTCATAGGAGCTATCTGCATTTCTCCAGTTATCTTGGCTAATTCAGGGATATTGGAAGGGAAGAAGGCAACAGTCTGGTACAGCGACATGGATAAAGGAGCAATCAAGATACTGGGAAGGAGAGGTGCAGAATTCATTGATGAGCCAGTGGTTTCAGACTGCAATATCATTACTGCAAGAGATTTTGAAGCAAGCAGTTCTTTTGGATCAGCTATTGTTTCGTATTTGACAAATATGGAAAAATAACTATACTGTACATATAGTTAGTATATCTGCAGACAGTAGGCATTCCATAAGTCCTGCCGAGGGTAAGTATCGTTATTTTACGGTAATAATATTATCCTGTTCGATTCTGCAGTAAAAGCAGATTTTTTTATATAACATATGCCATTAACAAGAGAAAAAAAAGAGAATATAGTCAAAGAGCTTGAGACAAAGATCGATAGGCAGAAATCTATCGTATTCATGGATTTTCAAGGCATTAAAGTCAAGGATTTATCAGTATTAAGGAACAAATTGAAGGATCAGAACAGCGAGATGAAAGTTTCGAAGAAGAGCCTTATCAATATTGCCCTTAAGAACAGGAATATTGATTTTAATCCTAAGAATCTTTCAGGTGAAGTGGCTGTGATCTTCGGTTATGAAGATGAAGTTTCATCAAGTAAGGCAGTTTATCAATTCACGAAAGAAAGCAAGATGGGTAAGATTCTTGGCGGATTCGTAGATAATTGCTACTACGGTGAAGAAGATGTAATAAAATTAGCAGAATTGCCACCTAAAGAACAACTTATCGGAAGATTTATGGGAACTATCAACGCTCCTGCATCTAACTTCGTCAGTGTTCTTAGTGGAAATATGAGAAAACTTGTAACAGTTATCTCAGCAATTAAAGATAAAAAGTAATAATTTATAATACTATGGCAGAAGAATTAAACACAGAGGAAACTATTGAGGTTCCTGCAAAATTTAAAGATTTAGTAGAGAAAATTGAAGGAATGACAGTTCTAGATTTAGCTGAATTAGTCAAAATCCTTGAAAAGAAGTTCGGAGTATCAGCTGCTCCTCAGGTTGTAGCATCAGCTGCTCCAGTAGCAGCAGCAGAAGCTGCTGAAGAAAAGACTGAATTCAACGTTGTCTTGACTGGTATTGGCGAAAAGAAGATCGAAGTCATCAAGGTTGTAAGAGACTTGACTCAGATGGGCCTTAAGGAAGCAAAAGATTTAGTTGACGGTGCTGCATCAGCTCCTCAAGTGATCAAAGAAGCTGTAAAGAAGGAAGAAGCTGAAGAGATCAAGAAGAAATTCGTTGAAGCAGGCGCTACAGTCGAATTGAAATAATTTAAGGAATCCGCTTATTAGCGGATTTTTTATTTACATTATTGCAATAAAAAAACTCCCCATTAGGGGAGTTTTGTATTTATTTCAAGACGTTATTGATCAATGTTTCAATAGTCTTCTTATCAGCATCTTCTCCTGAGCCTTCTCCTGATCCAACTCTGAAGTATTTACATCCAATGACGATTGTTGGAATTCCTCCGCTTGTATTGAACTTGTTGAATACATCTATATCGTTTTCATTATCAATGTTTTCATGGAATGCTATCTTGCCAGAGAAGCTCTTAACAGCATTTTCTATGACTGGTTTCTGCCATTCACAGTGAGGGCATGTCTTTGAACCGAAGAAATAGACGATCGGCTTGCCATTTTCCTTACATACATCTCCTCCTTCAACTTCCTGGAATCCTCCTTCGGATGAGATTACGTTCTTTCCATCGATTTTCTGTTGTTCTGTACTGCCATTTGCAGCACCATCAGTGTTGGTAGCTGGGTCCTTGGCAGCGTATGGATCCTTTGATATGTCAGTTTCCTGGAAGACCATTGTCTTTCCATCGACTGATATGTATGTAGGAACATCTTGTTCTCCTGCCTTTACTGTGAATTTATAGAAAGTGAATTTCTTTTCTTCTATCTTGCCGATCTTCAGGTCCATCCCAGGAGCAAGATACTTCTTGATGAACTCGAAAGCCTTATTGACAGCTTCTTCTTTTGGAACGCTCTTTTCTCCGAAAGAGAATCCACCGTTCTTGTTATAGAATACTGCTCCTACGATTACTACTGCGATGATACATACTGCGATGAATATGGTTTTTAATCCTTTATTCTTCTTTTCTGCTTTTAGATCATCTGCCTTGATTTCTTCGATCAGATCTTCCTTCATTTCAGCGATATCTTCCTTCACTTCATCAATTTCATGGATTATATCATTCCTTGTATCTAATTCCTCCTTGACGCTATCAATTTCCTTGATCAGCTCATCTTTTGTTTGATCTATTTTTTTATCAGACATTTTTTTATTTTATTTTATAATAAACCCTACAATAAAATTGCAGGGCTATTGTAATTAATTATTGTAATCATCGTCGGAACTATCGTTGTCGAGATCATCGTCATCAAAATTCTCATCGTCATCATCGAGATCGTCGTCATCGAAATCGTCATCATCGAAATCGTCATCATCGTCATCGAATTCAGATTCATCAAAATCATCCTCCTCTTCCTCCTCTTCTTCATCGTCATAGTCGTCAAAGGCCATTGATGATGCGAATAGGTCCTCATTGATTTCTTCAAGATTTGTTGAAAATATATCGTTTAGCATATTTTAATGTTATTTAATTATTGTTATTCTTTAAAATATTTATCTTAAAATTACTTAAGATGCTATCATTATAATTACCATTCGTTTATTGTCAAGAATAGACAATCGACTATTTAAAGGTTATAATAATTATATATCTAAATTATAATCATTATTACTAATTTGTCTATAATTTTCTTCTGAATCATGCCAATCGCATTAGCATATTTTTATTGGTACTATTTTGAAATGACCAAGGATATCCTGAGGATATTCCAAGGATACCTCCGTTACTGGGTTTTTTTCTTTTCTATCAAACAGACATTCAGATCCTTGTTCTCCCCATGGAAGATGATGGATGATCCTCAAAAAGGTAATCTGATGGCCGAGATATTTGAAACAGCTATCAATAGCCTGATATCAAGAGCAATCGGATTCGTAATGCGGCTATTCCTATTATCCTTCTTCTTCGCCATTGAAGCGATTACTATTGTCGTGGGGGTCTCATTATTCGTCATCTGGATATTCATGCCGATAATACTGATTTGGATTATAATTTATAGTTTTACAAAAATAAATGTTTAATTTAACTAGAACAAGAGCCTATCAGGCCATACTGTCTGAGCCTTTATTCAAGATGAATAAGGCGGTGAAAGGGATTTCTTTCGCTATTTTTTCAGTTTCCCTTGCTACCTATATCTTCTATGCCTTTGCTAAGGAATCAGGTTCCTGGATATTGCCGATAATATCATTGTTCTTCTCGATCATGATAATATCGATCACTATAGATTCTTTCTATGATTCTTTCGTAAGGAAGGGTAGGGATAAGAAAAGGCTTGAAGAGGTTCTGGATGATCCGAGCAAGGATCGCAATCTGGCTGATTACATAGACCTTGAGACAGCAAAGATATTCTTCAATTCTCTTACATCCTATAGGGAATCTTCTGTCTCTTCTTCCAGTCTCTTGTTCAACCTGATAAATTCGAAGGATAGGAGGATGCTCCATATCCTCTCAAGGCTGATGCTCAGTAGGGACTACATCAAGGATAGGATCAGTGCTTCTAAGTCAGAAAACGTGATCCCTTGCGATGAGATCGTCATGGAAGCTATCAAGACTAGTGTTAAGAGGGGCGGAGACAGGGTTTCTGAAGGAGACCTGTTCTGTGCCTTATCTTTTCTCGAGCCGAACATGAAGAAGTTGTTAGTTGAATTGAGCATAAAGAGGGAAGATATCGAGAATGTTAATTGGTGGGGTGAGTCGATCATGAGAAGGATAGAGTTCTTCAACAAGTTCTGGGAATACGATAATCTGATCAGGACTGGTTCCGTAGGGGGTGATTGGGCAGCTGGATGGACTCCTACATTGGATAGATATTCTGTCCAGTGGACTTCTATAGTAGGCGGAAGAGGGTACGAGGAGATCGTCGGTTACAAGGAAGAGGTAGAGATGCTTGAAGATGCCTTGGCGAAGAAGGGCAGTAAGAATGCCTTGATAGTCGGAGAAATAGGTAGTGGGAGGAAGAATATAGTACACTCTGTCATAAAGAAGAGCTTTTCACAGCAATCATTCCCAGAGATCAATAACAAGAAATTCATCGAGATCGACCTTATTTCCCTCACTTCTAGCCTCGATTCTGTAGAAAAGGCGGAAAGCGCTATCACTGCCTGCTTCAATGAAGCGATAAGGGCTGGAAACATAATCTTGATAATAAATAATCTGCAGGAGTTCATTGATGTCCAGAAAGCTGGGGTCATAGATATCTCGGGGATACTGTTGCCATATCTGAACAATTCTAGGCTGCAATTGATATGTATTACTACTTATGGAGGCCTTCATCAGAAACTAGAAGGGAAGCCAGGCATATTGCAGGCCTTTACCAAGATAGAGATAAAAGGGATGACTGAGCAGGATACACTTCTCTTATTGGAGTCTAAGTCGATGCAGATGGAGAGCGAGTATAAGAAATTCATCTCCTATCAAGCCTTGAAGGAGATCATAATAATGACAGGGCGATATATCTCGACTCCGTTGCCAGAAAAGGCGACAAGCCTACTAGAAGACGTTTTTTCATTCTATTCCAACAAGGAGGATTATGTGATCGATGCGAAGGTGGTGGACGACGTCTTGACCAAGAAGATAGAGATTCCCGTCGGAGCTCTGGATGTCAAAGAAAAGAATCTGTTATTAGAGATGGAGAATGAGCTCCACACTAGGGTAGTCGGTCAGCATGACGCCATAAAGGATATTTCTGCTGCCCTAAGGAGAGCAAGGTCAGGAGTCCAGACAAGGAAGGGGCCGATGGGATCATTCTTGTTCCTTGGTCCGACTGGTGTGGGTAAGACAGAGACCGCAAAGGCTCTAGCTGATATCTATTTCGGTTCAGAGGAGAAATTGATAAGATTGGATATGTCAGAGTTCCAGCGAGTGGAAGATATCCCTAGACTGATGGGTTCTGAGACCCAAGAAGGTATTCTGACTACCAAGGTAAGAGAGACTCCGTTCTCATTGGTCTTATTGGATGAGATCGAAAAGGCCTATCCAGATATATTGAACTTATTCCTCCAAGTCTTGGATGAAGGGTATCTTAATGATAATTACGGACAGAAAGTCAGTTTCTTGAATACCATCGTTATTGCCACTTCGAATGCCGGATATCAGATCATCCTTGAATCAGTAAAGAATGGGAAAGGAGGGGAGGAAATAAAGGAAGAATTGCTGAATAATATTTTCGAAAAAGGGCTGTTCAGGCCAGAATTCATAAATAGATTCGATAGTACTGTTGTCTTCAGGTCCTTGACCGAGGAAGAGTTATTGCAGATAGCAGGTCTGCAGTTGGAAAAGCTTAAGAAGAGATTGGCAGAAAAAGAGATAAAATTCATTGTCAGTGATGAATTGAAGAGAAGGATAGTAGAATTAAGTTATAACCCTTCTTTTGGTGCTAGGGAGATGAAAAGAGTCATCCAGGATAAGGTTGAAGACAGCTTAGCCCAAGCTTTCTTGGCCGATAAAATCCAGAACGGAGCCACTATCGAGATCGATCCAGAGCAATTCTATGTCCTGATCCAGAATCCCGAGTAATCTCCTAGTATTAACTCGCCTTAACGGCGAGTTTTTTGTTTACCTTGATTTCCTGAAATATGTAACAAAACTGTTGACAAATGTATTGCAGTGGGATAAAATGGTAGTACAGTGTTAATAAGTGGGTAAAAGTGGAAAATCTGATTATGATAATAGGTCAATACAATTATAATTTAGATCCGAAAAAAAGACTGACGATTCCTACGAAATTCAGGAGTGTTTTGTCTGATGGAGGAGTGTTGACCAGAGGAATAGACGGATGTTTATTCTTGTATCCACAGAAACAATGGGAGGAATTAGCTGAAAGATTAAGCAAGATGCCTTTATCCGAACAGAATGCAAGGAACTTTTCAAGGGTCATGCTTGCAGGAGCGATGGACATAAAGATCGATAGCCTAGGAAGGATATTGGTCCCAGATTACTTGAAAGAATACGCAGGATTGGATAAGAAAGTCGTCATAGCTGGACTATACGATAGGATTGAAATCTGGAGCGAAGAGAAATGGAAGCAGTATGGTGAAGCTACTGACGTCCAAGTAGGAAGCATTACTGAAGGATTAAAAGATTTAGGATTTTAAAATTATGCACATTCCAGTCTTATTAAATGAGGTACTTGAATATTTATCGCCTGAAAAGGACAAGAATTATATTGATTGCACTCTGAACGGAGGAGGACATACGAGAGAGATACTCAAGAGGAATGGAAAGAACGGAAAAGTTCTGGGCATAGAGGTGGATAAGGATATCTTCAGCAAGATAAAGAAGGAGAAGATCGAAAGATTGATCCCCATAAATGATTCATATAGTAATTTGAGCGAGATAGTCAGAGCGAATAAGCTTGATGATATCGATGGGATATTATTCGATATAGGGATGTCATCATATCATATCGATCTGAGTGAAAGAGGTTTCAGTTTCTTGAAGGATGAGCCTCTGATGATGAGTTATAACGTTGAAAAAGGCAATAACCGGACAGCTTATGAGATAGTGAACAGTTATAGTGAAAAGGATTTGGCTGATATCATTTTCCAATATGGAGAAGAGAGGTTCAGCAGGAAGATCGCAAAGCATATCGTTGAGAAGAGGAAGATAAAGCCGATCAGTACGACATTCGAATTAGTCAGGGTAATAGATGAGTCAGTTCCTTCGGGTTATAAGAGGCAGAAGATACATTTTGCCACGCGGACTTTCCAAGCCTTGAGAATAGAAGCCAATAGAGAACTTGATAATTTTTCAGATGCGCTACCTCAGGCCCTAGAAGTTTTGAAGCCTGGAGGAAGACTGGTAGTGATAACTTTCCATTCCTTAGAAGACAGGATTGCTAAGAACTTCTTCAGGGATTGGCAAAAGGGTGGCCTAGTGAAGATACTGACTAAGAAGCCAGTATTAGGCCAGGAGGAGGAGATCAGAGAGAATCCTCGCTCAAGATCAGCAAAATTAAGAGCAATAATAAAGTTATGAAAATGAAGAAAAAAAAGAGCGGACCAAAAATATTTTTCTTTGCAATTATTACCACTATAGCAATCCTGGGCGGATTTTATATCTATCAGATATCTGAGCTTAGTCATACAAGTTATTTAGCTAGTCAGAAGGAGTCAGAAATAAAGGAAATAAAAAAAGAAAATTCGGGCTTAAAGCTTTCCATTTCCAAGAACAAGAATCTGGCTATTATTGAAGAAAAAGTCAAGGAGCAAGGATATAATCAAGAGACTATGATTAATTATGTTATCGTGACAGATAATAACCTAGCATCGAATCAAAGATAATTAGTTTCTAATCCATTATGAAAGTTAAGAGAAGTAATTCAAGATCTAACTTCATCCTAGTCATGATTATCCTAATAGGGGGTGTATTATTATACCGCCTATTTTATTTACAAATAACCAATGGAGCCAAATATAAGGATGTGGCTATCAGGCAACAGAGCGCCCTTACTAAGGTGAAAGGGCAACGTGGCTCAATATATTTCAAAGGAGGGGAACCATTAGCCCTTATTGAGAAGGATCCATTAGTGTTCTTGTCTCCTAAGGAGATAGAGGAAAAGGATAAGGAGATGATTGCTGATAAATTATCAGGGCTTTTGAATATGCAGAAAGAAGAAGTCACAGACAAGATAAATAAAGGGGGGTTCTATCAGGTGGTCGCAAGGAACATAAACAATGAGACCCTGGACAAGATATCTGCACTGAAGATAAAAGGCGTCTATATCGATCAGAAGAAGGAAAAACGTTATTACCCAGCAGAAAACACCGCTTCGCAGCTAGTAGGCTTCATCAATGAGGATATGGTTGGGCAATACGGGCTCGAGGAATATTATGATGGGCAATTAAAAGGAGACACGTCCTCAGTCGCAAAGGATAGGAATCCATGGGGGTTCATCTTCTCATTCAATGACGACACGTCTCTCAATGGCGCGTCATTAGGATTGACCATCGATTACAATATCCAGTTCATGGCCGAAAAATATCTCAAAGAGGGCATAGAGAAATATGGTGCTGAGCGAGGTGATATAATAGTGATGGATCCGAATACTGGAGAAATAATTGCCATGGCTCAGTACCCGAATTTCAACCCCAATAACCTAGAAGGGGAAAAGTTTGAGAACCTCTCCAATAACTCCATCCAAAAACTTTTTGAACCAGGTTCGATCTTCAAGCCCATTACCATGTCCATGGGAATAAACGAAGGGCTGGTCAAACCAGATACTCCGTTCGAGGACACTTCTGGATGTGTTGCCTATGGAAGGTATAATGTCTGTAATTATACTGGAAAGGCATGGGGGTCAACGACCATGACCGGAATACTCCAGAGATCGATCAATACGGGGGTCATGTATGTCGAAGAGAAAGTAGGGAATAAGAAATTCTTAGAATACCTTAACGATTTCGGTATTTTCGAAAAGACCGGAATCGATCTTGCTAATGAGACGTTTTCAGAGAACAAGACTTTTAAGAAGGCTTATGAGGATAAGATCCAAGTTTCGTTCGCTAACGCATCATTCGGCCAGGGTGTTGCTATGACTCCTTTGAGGATGACAGTCGCTTTCTCTTGCCTAGTCAATGGCGGCAAGTTGATGAGACCTCATATCGTGAAGGAGATATCGATTGGTAACGGAAAGACGAAAAAGGATGTCGAGCCGGAGGTCATCAGGCAGGTCGTGACCGAGTCGACTAGTGAGGACTTGAAGAAGATGTTGATCCAAGTAGTAGAAGGGGGTTATGGACACTTAGCCAAGGTCCCAGGTTATTACATAGGAGGGAAGACTGGTACTTCCCAGGTCCCGTACACTTCTCTCGGTATCAGCAAGGCGGGATATTCGGATCACACCTGGCAGACATTCATGGGATTCGCTCCAGCTAATAATCCTAGATTCATAGCCTTAGTGAAGCTCGATAATGCGACAAAAGTCAGGACTTCTGAGTATTCTGCCGTCCCAATTTTCCACGATCTGGCCAAATATATATTCGATTATTGGCAGATTCCACCCGATTATCAAGTGGATGAAAACGGTCAGCCGAAGGTTGATGATCAAGAATAGGGGGAAATAGACAAATAATAAATTATATGATAGTTTATTATTATTGGCCCTATCGTCTAGAGGCCTAGGACTCCAGATTCTCAATCTGGCAACACCGGTTCGAATCCGGTTAGGGTCACCAATAACCAAGCTTTATGCTTGGTTTTGTATTGACATTAACCATCAGGAATATGATAATGAATCCAATAATCAATCATTTTTAAAAGATATGGAGAAACAAAAAGAAGAAAATGTTTCAGAGCCGAAAGTGACCATGTTCGGAGAAGAAATCAGGGACGATGATAGTGGTTGTGCCTGTAGTCGCCATAAGAGAAGAGGGAGGAGGTGTGATTGTCATAGTTCTTCAAGCGACCCATTCGGAGGCATCCTATTCATATTCGTCGGCATTATATTATTCTTGAACATGATGAATATCATACCATTTGATTTTTGGAATCAGGTATTGAAGTTCTGGCCGATCATCCTTATCATGATCGGACTCAAATTCATCCTAGGGAATAGTATCATTTCCAATCTCATGATCTTCATACTTTCCATCATTGTCTTCAGTTTCATTGCTCTCTACGGACTGATGGGGATAGGGTCACCTTTAGTTGGATATTTCCCTCAGGACATGGTAAATTATATCAATAATCTTAATCACTTTAATAAATAACAATATGATGAAAGTAATATTAGGCCTATTCCTTATTCTTATAGGTATTAACATACTCACAGGAATATCATTTTTCAATTATATTTTTGCTGCCTTGATAATATATATCGGAGTGAGGATGATATTTGGCAAGAAGCAAGAATACAGAAATGATAAGACCTTGTCGCACGAGGATGTCCTCAATGAGGTCTTTGTCTTTAGCCCCATTAATAAGGCTGTTGAGTCGGGTAACTTCAAGGGAGGAGATGTCGTGATGATATTTTCAGGAGGTCAAATCGATCTCAGTCAGGCAAAGACAAGTAGCAAGGTCATTGACATGGAGATTGCCACGATCTTTGGCGGTATCAAATTAATCATTCCTAAGGAGTGGAAAGTCAATTTTCAAGGAGTGTCGATAATCGGAGGTAGTACGAATAATAGTGCAGCTGAAGGAGATGTTATATTGAACATCAAAGGGGTCACTATTATGGGCGGAGTAGAGATCAGTAACTAGTAGCTAATTTTCGAAAAATATTATATCATATATGAGTAATAATTATTTAAATAAAAGATGGATCAGCTAATATATTTTTCATTGATATTCTTAACATCCTGCATAGGTTTTTATTTCTCAGGAGAACTGATCCTGAAGAATCTTATCCATATAGCAAAGGCTCTTGGATGGAAGGAGTTCGTAGTTTCTTTTCTAGTCATATCAATAGTCGGTTCATTGCCTAATCTGTTCGTCGGTGTCACTTCAGCCCTATATGGAACGCCTGAATTGTCATTCGGAGATGTCATCGGTGGCAATGTCGTCGACTTGACCTTATCCGTAGCATTGGCTGCCCTTTTTTCCTCAAAAGGAATTCCTGCAAAAAGCAGGACTATCCAGAATACTATCATCTTCACCTTCCTGGCCATTACCTTGCCAGTCCTTTTAGCCTTGGACGGATTAGTCTCGAGAGTTGACGGAGTGATCCTGATTTCAGTCTATCTTTTCTACATCATCTGGCTATTCTCTAATAAGGAAAGATTTTCTAAGACTTGTGAGGAGTCTAATCTAGAGAAAAGAAAATTAGCTTTATCTTTTCCAAGCTTCTTGAAGATCGGGCTAGCTGTCATTATCTTTGTCCTAGCTTCAATAGGGGTAGTTGATTCTGCTAATTATTTTGCTAAGGACTTAGGAGTACCTCTTATCATGATAGGATTGTTCATCCTTGGCATAGGCAATTGTGTTCCTGAGATATATTTCGCTATCAGTTGCGCTAGGAAAGGTAATGATTGGATGATCTTAGGAGATCTTATCGGAGCCTTGATCGTTCCAGCAACTTTAGTTATCGGAACTGTTGCTCTGATCTGTCCGATAAACCTTTCAGGTAGTATGATCTCTCTTGAGGTAGCAAGAGTCTTCCTGGTCATTAGCGTAGGGCTTTTTGTCTGGTTCGCTAGGAACGATCAAGTTGTCAGTAAGAAGGAAGCGATGATCCTATTGTCGGTTTACATCCTTTTCATCACTGTAGAAATATTCGCTAATAAGATTGCCTATTAATTAAAATGAAAAAAACCGCGTTACTAATCATAATATTCGAAGCATTACTATTGTTCTTAGTCTGCTTATTAGTCTTCTTTCCTTCGCTTTTTATGCCACAGTATAATAAATCATCCGTTATAGATATTTTCGAGATGATAACGGCGAGCAATGTCCAGGAAGTAAGACAGGAAGATCCTTCTATCAAGCTGATCGCTGTCGGAGATATCATGCTCTCCAGAGGAGTCGATATGGAAATACAGGCGAATGACAATGGATATCCTTTTTCTAAGGTCAAGGATTACCTTAAGACAGGGGATATAGTCTTTGGTAACTTTGAAAACCCGATTTTCCCAGGTGAAGTGATGCCTATTTCCGGCACTACTTTTTGGGCAAGACCAGGTAGCGAGATAGCTCTTAGGGATGCGGGTTTCAATGTCCTCTCTCTAGCAAATAATCACATGGGCAATCAAGGCAGTTATGGAGTTAATTACACTGTTTATTCATTGAATAAGGAGGGTATTAAGAGTATTGGCGCCGGAAGGGATAAGGAAAAATCCTTGACTCCTGCAATCATTGAGAAGAACGGCATCAGAGCCGCTTTTTTGGCTTATACGGACGGGGCTATCATTCCATCTTCATATGAGGCGACTGAGTATAACCCAGGCGTAGCTTATATGGATGACGCTGACCTTGCAGGAGATATCAAGAAAGCGAGGGAAGTTGCAGATATCGTTATTATCTCTATGCATGCTGGTACTGAATATACCAACAGGCCGGAAAAGAAACAGATTAGTTTTGCTAGGAGTGCAATCGATAACGGTGCTGATCTTGTGATAGGCCATCATCCTCATAATATTCAGGATTTAGAAAAGTATAAGGATAAGTACATTTTTTATAGTCTCGGTAATTTCATATTTGATCAGGATTGGTCAGAAGGGACTATGCAAGGACTTATTGCGGAAATCTCTATATCGAAAAAAGGTGTTACGTCTTATCATCTGACTCCCGTGAAGATAAGTGATTCTCAGCCTAATATTATTACAGGAGAAGAAGGAGAAAAGATACTTTCAAATATTGTTTATTAACCCCTATAATCAAGCATATGCAAAGAAGAGGCTTCACTCTTATAGAACTCTTGATCGTCATAGCTATCATCGGTATCCTGGCTGGTTTCATCATCGCAGGATTATCCGGTAGCCGTTCAGCAGCGAATGATGCTGTGAGGAAGAACGATATCAGCAATCTTTACAAGAGCATAATAGGGAAGCAGACTATGAATGATATGTCTTATCCTGATATCACTTCTACTATAGAACCAGGGAAGACCAATACGACTCTACAGTCATTCATAGATCAGTTCCTCAAGACTACCCCTTATGATCCGAGTCCTACGAAAGCCTATCTCTACAAGGGTAATGGAACTGATTTCTCTGTCGCAGCAGTCCTGGATGACGGATCATGCTTCATCAAGTCAACAG
>JAQWEU010000043.1 GCA_028704755.1 Minisyncoccota bacterium
GAGCAGGGGAGACCAATGGAATCAATACTGGAAATCCGGTCATCCAATTCAGACAGACTACTACTGACAAGGCCAGAGCTAAGCTGAAGATATATGGTTCCGAGTGTCCGCTCCAGGCTGGACTCAAATCTAAGACTATCAGGCCTATATGGGTAGAGAAGTAATCTATCGATAAAGAGAAAAGAATCCTTTCGAGGGTTCTTTTTTTGTTCTGAAAATGCTTGACTTTTGACTGATTGTATAGTATTTTAATAATATTATAATTATAAAAATAACTTAGGAGTGTATTTCTGCCGAAGCGCAGAATTTTTAATTGTATGGAAATACGAAATATTGCTATTATTGCTCATGTGGACCACGGAAAAACTACATTAACTGATGCCTTGATGAAACAGACAGGGATGGTTGAGGATGGTTTTAGTATGGATGTTAATGATCTTGAAAGAGAAAGGGGAATTACTATTTATTCAAAGAATGGATCCATTTTTTATAAAGGAACGAAGATTAATATCGTTGATACTCCTGGACATGCTGATTTTGGTTCAGAGGTAGAGAGGGTGTTGAGATCGATTGACTCAGTCTTGTTAGTAGTCGATGCTCAGGAAGGTCCTATGCCTCAGACAAAATTCGTGCTGAAAAAGTCTCTTGAATTGGGGTTGAAGCCTATCGTGGTAATCAATAAGATCGATAAGCCTGCAGCAAATCCAGATGAGGTTAAGGAGATGGTTTTTGAATTGTTCTTGGATTTAGGTGCTAATGATGAGCAGTTAGATTTTCCAGTGATTTATGCAATTGGAAGAGAGGGAATTGCCAAGAAGAATCTGACAGATGATTCGAAGGATCTAACTCCTTTGCTTGATCTTGTATTAGAGAAGGTGAGAATATCTTCTTCTGATGAATTGTCGAATGAGAAATTGAGAGCTCAGCCTTTTAATTTGGCTTATGATAATTTCCTTGGAAGAATGGCTATTACTAGGGTTTATGAAGGAGTATTGAAAAAAGGTGATGATGTTTATGTCAAAGGTGTTCTAACAGAAACAAGGAGAGGTAAAATCGTAAAGATATTCACTTTCAAAGGAATGGAAAGGATAGAGGTTGATCAGGCTGAGGCTGGAGATGTAGTGATCTTTGCGGGAATACCAGATATTAATATAGGTGAAACTATCTGTATCGACCAAGAGCAAGAGGCTTTGCCAGTCATAACGATTGATGAGCCAACTATCTCTTTGAATTTCCTTGTAAATAATTCTCCTTTTGCGGGAAGAGAAGGAAAGTTCGTAACTAATAGACAGCTAAGGGAAAGGTTAGAGAAAGAATTAGAGGTCAATGTCGGATTAAGAGTGGATCTTTCAAATACTGATCATTATAAGGTGTATGGAAGAGGTGAATTACATATTGCAATTTTATTGGAACAGATGAGGAGAGAAGGTTATGAATTGCAGGTCTCTCAGCCTCAGGTCATCATTAAGGAAGAAGCTACTGGAAAATTTGAGCCATTTGAGGAGGTCATTATTGATGTTCCTGAGGAGTCTTCTGGTATTGTAATTGAAAAGCTATCTAAGAGAAAAGGTATAATGCAAGAGATGAAACCAGAGCAGGGACACGTAAGACTTGTTTTCGAAATCCCAACAAGAGGATTGCTTGGGTATAAGCCTGATTTTGTAATAGATACTAAGGGTGAGGGAATAATCACTAGTAGGGTTATTGGATTTAAGCCTTATGTTGGATCTATTGATAAGACTGCATTGGGGTCAATGGTCTCGATGGTAACTGGAAAGTCTTCAGGTTTCTCTCTATTCAATTTACAGGAAAGAGGAGAGTTATATATCGGACATGCTGTAGATGTCTACGAAGGCATGGTTATAGGTAATACTTCAAAGGGTCTTGATATGGCAGTGAATCCTAATAAAGGAAAAGAGTTGACCAATATGAGAGCTTCTGGTTCTGATGAGGCAATAAGACTAATTCCTCCAAAAGATATTACTCTTGAGAGGGGATTGAGTATCATGAATGAAGATGAGTATTTAGAGATCACTCCTGTGAGTGTCAGATTGAGAAAGCAGTACTTGTCTGAAGTCGAAAGAATAAGGGCAAAGAGATCAGGGAAGTAAAAAAAAGAAGGACATTTAGATATGTCCTTTTTTAATTATTTATTTCTTGGAAAGAATTGATTTTTGTTTTTTCTTCATCTAGTTTGGCCCAGAGTTTGATGACCTTGATTTCTGGAAACGCTTTCTTAATGATCATTTCCGCTTTTCTCATGTCTTCAAACTGGGTAGTTTTTTCTTCAATGGGGTTTTTGATCGAATATGATTTGCAATCTTCGTGGTGGATTATTATTACCGTGTCTGTGCCTGCGGTTCCGATCATGTCGAGGAGATCATCTTCTCTTCCATTGATGAAATATCTGGAACTTCCTTTGACGGAGATAAGATAATACTGTCCAAGGCAATTTTTTTTCTGAGTCAGCTTGATCAAGCCGATTTGAGTTCGGTAATCTATGCATTGTATGATTGTGCATTTGCCTGCCATTCTTTCCTCCAGTTTTAAAGTGCCTGAATCATTATATGGATTTTCATATTTCTGTCAATAAAAAAAATAGGCTTGAGGGCCTATTATATCTTTTTAAATATTACATCGTTACCGTTCTCGTCATTCATCTTTGCCCATACCTTTATTACGGACATGTCTGGGAATGATTCTTTTATTAACCCCTCAACTTTAAAGATGTCTTCTTTTTGCTTAGCCTCTTCTTCTTGGGGGGTGGCAAAATCGTATGATCCTTTATATGCTCCACAGTCACTGTGATGGACTAGGATGATATTTTCTGCTCCATGTAGGTCATGGGATATCTTGATCTGATTCATCAAGAAGCTTCTGACATCCTCGTTATCATCCGCAATGCCTTTCGAGGATCCTGCTACGGATACTACATCACAATCTCCGAAGTATCCATTCTCTTTCAACCAGTTAAGAGTCTGGTTCTGTAGCCTGAAGTCCATACATTTGAAAAGAATATTAGTACATTTGTGCATATGTTTTAATTTAATTAATAATTAACATTATATTAATAAAAAGGGGTAAATATCAAGACTATTTTATTCCGTATTTGTTCTTCAATAATTTTATCCTGATGTATGATTGGATTATCCTATTCTGATTGATGTCGCCTTTCTTTACAGCTTCGTAAACGGCATTGATTATCTTTGTCGGAGCTTCTTCGTCGTAGATGTTTATATTATTCGAGACTATTAGCATGTCGCAGCCGGCATTTATCGCTTTTACAGCTGCTTCTTCTGATCCATAATGGTCAGCGATAGCACCCATTTGCATATCGTCGGAAATAACAACTCCTTTAAATTTTAATTTATCTCTTAGGATGTCCTTGATGAACTTAGGAGAAAGGGTGGCAGGGTAATCCTTATCGATATCAGTATTCATTATGTGGGCTGTCATGACAATATCGTCATATCCATTAATAATCAGATGCATATATGGAAGAATTTCATTTGATTGATATGTCTTGGTCACATCGGTCATTCCTAAGTGACTGTCTGAGGTCGAGCTGCCATGTCCAGGGAAATGTTTGATAGCTGGAACTATATTTTCCTGTTTCAGTCCTTTGATGAATTCTGAAGCATATATAGCTACCTTGAAAGGGTTGTCTGAGAATGATCTTTCAAGGTAACCGATAACTGGATTCTGCGGGTTGACATTTACATCTACTACTGGAGCGAAGTCAAGATTGAATCCTAGCTCATTCAATTCTTTTCCGAGGATGGTTGCTTGTTCGGCTGTCTTATTCGGATTTTCTTTCCCTAAGCTTTCAGCACTTGGGATATTGATGAAGCCATATTTCTCTTTCAGCCTATTCACGTAACCTCCTTCAGCATCAACTCCTACGAATATTGAGGATGTCGAGTAGTTCTTGATGTCGGAGACTAATTTCTTAACCTGGTCATAGTTCTCGATATTCCTCTTAAGGGTCTTTTTAGAGGGCATATCATTATCGAAAAGAATTATTCCTCCGATATTATTCTTATTGATTTCCTTAACGATATATGAATCCTGGTCAGCTTCCGTTCCTCT
Source organism: Minisyncoccota bacterium (assembly GCA_028704755.1). GTDB lineage: Bacteria > Patescibacteriota > Minisyncoccia > Minisyncoccales > Minisyncoccaceae > Minisyncoccus. The sequence continues at coordinate 4,090 of JAQWEU010000043.1, forward strand.
GAAGCCGACGACCAGCATCTGTCCAATCATTTTTTTGTAAATCTGTTCCTTCGGATCGACAGTGTCCGCGGAAGCTGTCGAGATAGCGGAGAATATAAGGAGGGAAGCTAGGGTAAGTGTTATTATTTTGAAATTGTAATTCATCGTTTTATGTATTATAATTATATAACCATCTTATATAATTAATTAATAATAATCAAATATATGACAGAATCAAGGCAAGTATATAAATGTAATATCTGTGGGAATATCGTGAATATTCTACATGCTGGAATGGGGCAGCTCGTATGCTGCAATGCTTCGATGGAATTGATGAATGAGAAGGGGCAGGAAGAAGGCTTAGAGAAGCACTTACCAGTGATTGAGAAGAAAGGGGATATATTAAAGGTCAAGGTGGGGGAAGTAGCTCATCCAATGGAAGAGAATCATTTCATAGAATGGATAGAGGTAATTTCTAATAATGAGTCATGGATAAGATTCTTGAAAGCAGGGGATAAGCCAGAAATGGAAATAGTGAGCAAGGATAAGGATTTTGTCGTGAGATCTTTCTGCAATGTCCATGGACTTTGGAAAAGTGACAAGGTTGTGGAGTCAAAGAATGAATTCATAAATTTCGATGATTTCGAAAAGGTAGATTTGAGAATTGCTGAGATCACTGATGTCTTGCCAATAGAGGGCTCGGAAAAGTTATTGAAATTAAGAGTCCGATTGGGTGAGGAAGAGAGGCAAATCCTTGCGGGAATAAGCAAGTTTTATTCTATAGAAGAGTTGAAGAATAAGAAGGTCGTGGTAGTTGCAAATCTTGAACCAAGGATGATGTTCGGAGAAGAGAGCCGTGGAATGGTGTTAGCAGCCAAAGATGAAAATGGTCTTTCGGTAATAGTGCTTGATCGAGATATTGCATCCGGAACAAAATTGAGTTAATAAGATAATATATGAAAAAAGAAATAATCACAAATTCAATCTTATTCATATTATTTGTAGTGATAGTCGGTCTTACTTTTAATTATGTAAATAATTTTGGTAATGAATCGAAGGATAATATGAAGGCGGAGGCTAATCTCCAAGTAAAAGTAGACGATAGTGAAGAAGAGGTCAGTAATAATAATACTAGTCAAAGTACTATTAATACTAATGTAAGCAATATAAGTGATATTAAAAAAAATAAAGATATGGATATAAAAGAATTTAAAATAGAAACTTTAAAACAAGGCACTGGAGAGGAAGCAAAAAATGGTGATAATGTCTCTGTGCATTATACAGGAACTTTAATAGATGGAACTAAATTTGATTCAAGTGTTGATAGGGGGCAGCCTTTTGAATTCACTCTAGGAATTGGACAGGTTATCAAAGGATGGGACCAGGGTGTGTTAGGAATGAAAGTAGGGGAAAAAAGAAAACTTAGCATTCCTTCTTCTTTGGGGTATGGTGCAGGCGGAGCTGGAGCATTGATTCCTCCAAATGCTGGACTTATCTTCGAGGTAGAATTGTTAAAAATCAATTAATAATAAGTAGAAGCATGGCAATCGCCATGCTTTTTTATTTGCAATTATATTTTATAGAGTTATAATTATATTAATAATAATTAATCAAGTAATAATAAAAAAATGATAAAAAAGTTTAGTAAATTTATTTTTGGAGGATTAGTTTTCTTTTTTTCTTTTTTGTATCTAGGGCATGTTTCTGCTGGGCTTAGTTGCACATCAACAACTGATGAATGTTCTGCACGTCAAATGATAGGTTATTGTAGTCAGTTAAAATATCTTTGTGGTGCTGGTGGGTATGCTATTGTTCCTCCAACCGCATGCTCAGTCGAGATGGGAGGAGATTTAAGAGGTTCTCCTGGTGGAGCGCTTGGAAGATTTTATTTTAATTGTGGTGGTACTCCTGCTTGTACTTGGATAATGTCTGCTTGTAATTCAACTCCTGCCTGTACGTATACCTGCGGAAATTGGGGAGGATGTTCAAATAGTAGTCAATCAAGGACATGTACTGCAAGTAATCAACCGTGTACTGGAGTGACTTCAAAAACTGAAAGTCAATGGTGTAATTCTACACCTGCCTGTACGTATACCTGCGGAAATTGGGGAGGATGTTCAAATAGTAGTCAATCAAGGACATGTACTGCAAGTAATCAACCGTGTACTGGAGTGACTTCAAAAACTGAAAGTCAGGGCTGTACTTCTATACCTTCTTGTACATACTCTTGCGGAGGTTGGGGAACCTGTTCGGGTAATAACCAGTCAAGAACTTGTACTGCAAATAACTGGTATTGTAATGGAAGCTATTCGTATACTGAGAATCAATGGTGCAACTCTACGCCTTCTTGTACATACTCTTGCGGAGGTTGGGGAACCTGTTCGGGTAATAACCAGTCAAGAACTTGTACTGCAAATAACTGGTATTGTAATGGAAGCTATTCGTATACTGAGAATCAATGGTGTAACTCTACACCTTCTTGTACATACTCTTGCGGAGGTTGGGGGGAGTGTACTTCTGGCTATAGACAATACAGGACATGTACTGCAAATAACTGGTATTGTAATGGAAGCTATTCTTATACAGATAACCAATGGTGTAATTATATACCTCCAACTCCTGCTTGTACCTATTCTTGTGGAGGGTGGGGTGCTTGCCAATCTAACAATACCCAGGCAAGAACATGTACTGCAAGCAATCAGCCATGTAGTGGAGTAACTTCAAGGACTGAGACTCAGTCATGTACATATCTCTCTCCTAGAGATGCGGTAATTGTATCCCACACAATACCGACTACTATGACAGCAGGACAGTCTGCTAATGTAAGCATCACTGTCCGGAATACCGGTTCAATGACATGGACAGGAGGCAGTGCTTGGCCTTTAGGAGGAGTTGGTGATGGGGCTCTTGATTCCGGCAAGTTCGGAGGATCAAGGTTCTATATTCCAGCTGGAACCAATATCGTTACTAATCAGCAGTTCACTTTCAGTTTTACTATAAAAGCACCGGTAAATCCCGGAGCATATAGTCCTAAGTATAGGATGCTTCAGGAAGGTGTGACTTGGTTTGGAGCTACTTTGACTGCTCCGATTACCGTGGTAGCCGCTCCAACCTGTTCTTCTGCTGGACCTGACAGTGTCAGTATCGGTGGATCAACTCATGATGTCTATGCTTATGGAGTGGGGAATGCTACTAGGGTATTATTCCCGACCTGGTCAGATGCTAATGGACAAGACGAGCTCAAATGGTATGAAGGAACTAATCTAGGAGGAGGGACGTGGAAGGCAACTGTCAACTTCGGCAATCATAAGAATGAGTACGGGACTTACTCAGTCCATGTCTATGCATTCAATGCGAATAATTCTAATGTCTTCTGCGATACTGCTAACTTCACAAGAGTCGTTCCACTTGATGCAGTTATCGTCTCCAGTACTATTCCTAGCTCTATGCAAGGAGGAGAGTCTAGAGCTGTCAGTGTAACTGTGAGAAATACTGGTTCTACTACATGGGTAGGAGGCAATGAATGGAAGAGCAATGCTTTTCCTTTAGGTGGAGTTGGTGATGGAGCTCGTGATTCTGGCAAGTTCGGATTATCGAGATTCTTTATTCCTGCTGGAACCAATATCGCTACTAATCAGCAATTCACTTTTAATTTTACTATCAAGGCACCAACGACTCCTGGAACATACAATCCTCAATACAGGATGTTGCAGGAGAGTGTAGCCTGGTTTGGACAGACAAGTTCTCCTATGATAACAGTTACTTCGATTTCTGGAGCTTGTGGATCAAGCAATAATTCCTGTACCACTGGTAGTCTTTCTGACATAGCTGATAGTGGAACAGCTTTCTTATGGAACTGTCTAGGGTCTGGAGGAGGAAGCAATGCATCTTGCAGTATT
>JAQWEU010000044.1 GCA_028704755.1 Minisyncoccota bacterium
TAACGGCGTATCAGGATTATTAGTCTTGTATATCATTATAGCCTTGGATAGCTGATTGATATCAGCCTTCCTCCTCGCATCACTCGCTGCCCCTTGAGCGCTGGACATGGAAACGATGATGAAACCAGCCAGAATACCGATAATGGCAATGACTACTAATAATTCTATTAAGGTAAATGCTTTATATTTCATATATTTAATAATTACTCAATTCTAATAACTCTTTACACAACGAAAACCAATAGCATTAGAGGTAGCAGTAGGAAGATAATATGCCTGTAAGGCAAAAAGTCCGGCAGCAAGTCCATTATACCACATACCTCCCCGGATTATTCCGTTCCCATTAGCTATACATCCATAATACTTGCCCGCATAATGAGTAGAAGTATATAGAGGATTTGGCCCAGCAAACCCCCTTTCATAATCACTCAGATTAGAATCATTCCATTCTGTATAACTGCCTATATTATACCATTTTCCCGCCCCCGATCCAAAATTACAAGTATTGCTGTTCCATTCATAAATATTACCGACTAAGTCCCATACGACATTTCCATTAGGAAGATCGTGGATTCTCTTAAGCATGAATGATCCAGAAGGGCCGACTGTATTAGCTGCCGTATTATAGACATCGCCCAATGCCCCTGTAGTAAGAGCTGGATGAGTATTCATGAATCCATCTGAGGCATAAGTAGTACTAGCTGAATACCCTCTAGAAAGAAACCCATTACCCACTGCCCCACCACTCCAATTAGAAGGCTTGGCGGCAATACTCCTAGCTAAGGATGTCCACTCAGTAACAGTGATCAAATGATAATCAGTGCCCAACGAAGCACATTCATCAATAGCATTAACCTGATTGATATTTACCCAAGGAGTACCAGAGGCACGAGACTCTGGGATTAAGGCAGAGACATAGGCCTGATTACCGTTATCATCCCCTTTTACCTTTGCCTCATACTTCATGACATAAAAACCTAGTCCAGTATCGATCCATCCAGTTTTAACAGCAGTACAAGAGACATCAACTCCTCCATCTACCCCATCACAAGTCCAAGTATAAGGAACTCCATCTCCTGATACCCCACTAGGATTCCCAGCAGAACATAGCTCGGCTGAAGGAATATTGTCATGCTCAACCCCGGCCGAAACTCCGCAGACCCCATCAATAGGAACAATGGAAGGAATCAATCCTTCGGAATATGTCCCTGTCGAAGAATCGAAGACATATTCGTTAGTATTGGATAGCTTGGAAGTGATGATAAAATGATTACCGTCTGTTGAAGAATAAGTATAATATGAACCATCAGGATCCTTCAGTACTGATCCAGTACCAAAGATAGTATTATCAGTGCAGGAACCACCAATAGTACATGTCGCTATAGGCAATAAGGTATCAGGATTATTAGTCTTGTATATCATTACTGCTTTAGATAATTGATTGATATCAGCCTTCCTCCTCGCATCATTAGCCGCTCCTTGAGCTCCGCCCATAGAAGCAATGATGAAACCAGCCAGGATACCGATGATGGCTATGACTACTAATAATTCGATAAGAGTGAAACCTCTAATAGGGTTTTTCATAATTTAAATAGATTATAATTTAATTCATTTTATCAAAAAAGTAAAATATAACAAATCCATATCATAGACCAAAGTATTTATACATGATAACATGAATTCATAATAATTAAAAAATCTATTATGACATCGTCATCTCTTCCTATTGATATTACAATAGAAGCTTTAAAAGAAGGGAAATTAATTCTCGTACTATCTGATAACTGGTATTTACTCATTTCTCTATCTATTCTTATCATCTTTTTATGTATGAATAGAAAAAATATAAAATATGGGGATCAAAAAAATGATTATATTCCAGAATTGGATCCAATAGAATTAGGCTTCTTGCTTAATATGGATCAAGACCTCAAACGAGGATATACTAAGATGATATCAGCAGAAATCATTCTCTTAGCAATGAAAGGATACTTGACTATAGAAAAACTCAGCGAAAAAAATTCTATTTTTGAATCTGATCGATATGTGCTCATCAAGAATAAAGAGATCGATGATCAATTAACAGAATATCACAAGGATATTATCAATAGAATATTCCATTCCAATAAGACAAAAGTAACGTTAGACGAAATAAAAAAAGAAGCTCATCTCCTCAATTCCCTGCCTGAAGACCAGTCCGAAAAAGAAAAAATAGTCAATCAATCTTTGACATTGTATTTCTTATTTGAAATTTCTGAAAAAGTTACCAAAGAATTAGAAGCTAAGGATTACCTTACAAATAACAGCCATTTTAAATATTATTTTGGAGTCCTCATAAAAGGATTGATGTTCATTCCCATAGTACTTATCCCTTTCTTCCTATCCACTATCTACCCATTAATAATGCTCTCTGCCATATTAGGAATCCCCATGTTCTTAATCCTTTTCTTCTTCTCTAATAATTCTCAAAGATTTACCCTGAAAGGCCTCCGAGAAAAAGACAGGTTCAATAATTTAAGATATAAGATTGATAATGATATCGATATTATGAAGGATAAGACTAATTTTGAATTAATGTTACCATATTCAATAATAACCGATTCTCTGAATTATCTCGCTAAAGCATTCAACGGCTTTGATTATTATCAAGAATGGTATCGCGGCACAAATAGCAATAATCTAAACACGATGATGATCATATCTGATATCGATAATTTCAAAAAAGAACTCGATACTGCTATTTTTGGACCGATAAGAAAATAGTATTCCATATAAAAAAACAGTATTCTTCCTCAGATACTGTTTTTATATAGCTGATTTACTTGAAATTCTTCTTCCTTATCACATAAGTAGGCCTATTAGCTACTTCCGATTTTATATTAGCGATATATAGTGCGATCAATCCCAAGGAGACCAATACCAATCCGACTAAGAAGATAGTGAGGATCGCTAATTGGGCTGATCCGCTGAAACTCCTCCCGAACTCATTCCTCAGGAGATATTTGCAGATCATGAGATAGAACCCGAATCCTCCTGAGCCGATAGTGATCAATACTCCGAGATATCCAGCTAACTTCAAAGGGAACAAGCTATGGGAAATCATCGAATTGAAAGCTAGTCTGAACAGCTTGATATTATTATAGGCAGCTTTTCCGTTCGATCGGGCATTAGCATTGAAATAGACATAATCTCTCTTGAAGCCTAACCAATCGATCAATCCTCTCGCCATCCTGTCATGCTCAGTGAATTGCCTGAAAGCTAAGACCACTTTTCGATCAAGCAATCGAAAGTCAGTAGCCCTAGGAGTGATCTTCGTCTCTCCTATGATATTCATTATCTTATAGAACATGAAGGATCCGAACTTCTTCACGAACCCCTCTCCCTTGTTCGTCATTCTCACACCGACTACCACATCGAACCCCAATTCCCATCTCTTGATGAATTCAGGGATCAATTCGACTGGATGCTGCAGATCAGCATCGATAGTCAGGACAGCGCATCCGTTTGCTAGATCAAGCCCAGCAGATATAGCCGATTCCTTGCCAAAATTCCTTGAGAACTGCAGATACTTGAACCTATTATCCTTACTGGACAAGTCCTCTAAGATCCTTTCAGTATCATCATTACTCCCATCATCTACGAATATCATTTCATAGTTATAAGGGATAAGGACTTGCTTCAGCCTCTCATATATCAGGACTATGTTTTCCCCCTCGTTATAAGCAGGTATTAAGATTGAGATAAGTCTGTTTTCTTCCATGGTTTTTTTAATAATTCCTTGATTATTGGAAACAGGAGCAATACGAAGGTCACAAGGCTACCGATGAGAAAATTATTGACAACTGTTTCTACTCTATTATGAGTAATAAAACATAAAACCGAAACTGTCAATGGCCCAACCACCGCAGGGATGATGATATAGTTCCTTCTCAAGGCCAATAAGTAATAGAAGAATAGGTTAGCGAAAGAGACTAATGTTAAGTATGAGCTTATCTGAGGAATCAGATGGGCATAGGATTGATACTTCTCCCCCATGAGCAGTTTCGAGATGAATCCAGGAAACATTGAAAAGACTAATAAAGCACCTCCTGCCAATATTCCAGTGAAAAATATCGCTTTCAGTAATATCTTCCTATTCTCACCTTTATCGTCATGTATCCTTACTGCTGGCAGAAGGACTCCTGGTATCGAAGACACTAAGAAGAAGATTACCCTGCCGACTATGGCCATTCCACTATAAAGACCAGCCATCTCAGCAGAAAAATACTTCTTCATCATGATCACATCATTCGAATAGAGGAATGTCACGGAAAAAGAGACTGCCAAGAACAGGACAGCATACCATAATTCCTTCCTTATCCTCCTATCGATCTTGACCTTGAAAGAACTGCCAAGAGGATAATTTTTCCTGACATAGTTGAGTGATATGAAAGTAGAAACCAATGTCGACAATATGATCGCTCCTATTGCCCCAAAAACAGCCCATCCAAGCAGGATAAATGCAATCGAAGCTAATAACTTGACTAAGGAAGTTACTATGCCTAAGAACGACAATAGCTTGAATTCATGTTTTCCTTGTATCAAGGCTTGGTTATTCGAACCCACTGCCCCAGCCATGATCAAGATAGCGAAAGCGATGAAATAGTAATAAGAACTGAAGTTGAAGAAAGAAAGGAAATAATTCCCAAAAGCTACCAAGATAAAAGAGACGAAAAAGGCTAGCAAAAGACTTGCCTTGTTGAGCATAGCTACTACCTCCTTATCCCTCTCCTCCTTTATATTGGCTACCGCCGTAATTATCACATTCCTGAAGAATCCAGTGAAGACCCCTACTATCAAGGAAAAAGAAAGGAATGCCTGGACCTCGCCGAAATCCTCGACCCTCATCAGTCGCCCGATTATCGGATGATAAAGATAATTCAAAAAAGCTACGGATATCGTACCGATGAAAAAAACTATATTATTTTTTACGAAATCATCTTTTAACAATCTTCTCACCATAAGGCTTAGCTATTTTCTCATTAAAGAAATATATGATTAATTGCTATTTTTCCTCTGGAAGCAGCATGCGGCATTCTTTATCAGTTCTGAGCTGGCTTGTTGCTTCTCATTACCCCCCACTCCGAACACCATATCTATTCCCAATCTGTCACAGACTTCTTTTTCCGGTATATCGCTCTCGCTTTTCCTGTCTCCCCCGTTAGCGAATACATCAGGATGGACCTTTTCCAGAGTCTTGCATACTGTCTTATCCATATCTATTGAGATCACCACCTCATCGACCATCCTCAGATTACTTATGATGGCCGCTCTCTCGTCCTCTTTCATGAAAGGGATTGACCCTTTGAGATCTACCTGATGGTCACTATTGACCACTACTACTAAATAATCCCCCAACTCCTTTGCCCTAGCGAATAAAGATATATGCCCTATATGCAATGGATTGAAGTATCCAGAAACGCAAACTACTTTTTTACCGTCTTTCATTTTTCCTTTGTTATTATTATTTATAATAATTAATACCGTTTTAATAACGAAAAAATCGCTTATTACATTTCACTTCCAGAGATTCGATATAAGTATCTAGTACATTATCAATTATATTAAAGCAAATATTTCTCTTAATGTCCATTATCTTTGGCACGATGGAACAAAAAAGGACACATTCTCATGTGTCCTTGATTGCTTAAATGCTTAATTATTCACAGTTTCCCTTATCTTTATACTAAAGGAATCACTAGCGCTTGCACCCCTCTCATTCCTGACAGTCAGAGTACAAGTAGATACTCCAGAATTATACTGGGCAGTATAGCTTGGATTAAGGATATTATTACTCGATAACATTCCTTGAGTACATGACCAACTATATGCAAGTGAGCCTCCGTTAGGATCATTAGCAGTAGGATTAAAGATGATCGTCTGGCCTTGGTTCAATTCCTTATCATTGCCTGCCTCGACTACTGGAGTTCCATTTATCGGATTATTATTGATATTCCTCACCGATATCCTGATATTGTCAGAAGTAGAAGTCTTACCATCGGATACGACTACCTTGCATGAATAATAAGTAGAAGTACTTCCTGAATAAGGGATGAAAGTAGTGATATAATTAGTATCATCTGACAGGCTTCCTCCGTTGCAAGTCCACTTATATGTAAGAGGATCGCCATCTGGGTCATATGCTAAGGCAAATAATCTTACTTCCTGTCCTGGGTTTATCTCCCTATCATTTGCCACTGATAATACTGGTGCACTATTCTTGGTCGTTATACTCGGCCTCACTACGATACTCAACGAATCGCTTGCATATCCACCCTTTCCATCATTAGCAGTCAGTGTACAAGTATAACTACTATTGCCGAATATACCACTAAGAGCAGTAAAGGTAGGATTCAATGAAGTCCTATTGGACAATGTTCCTCCATTACAACTCCATGAATATGTAAGATTGTCACCGTCAGGATCACTAGCAGTGCCTGTTAAGACAATGGATTGCCCAGATTTGACCTCCTTATTATCTGCCACATTGACTACCGGAATATTATTAGTACTAGTAGCATAAGTCCTGATCAGAATGCTTACCGAATCAGAATCATAACCTCCTTTTCCATCATTGACAGTCAGGTTACAGCTATGAGTCCTGTTTACATTATTCAGACTAGGAGCAGTATAGTATGGCATTACTACCCTACTATTTGATAAGTTTCCTCCACTACAAGACCATGAATATGTAAGAGTATCACCATCCTTATCTGTCGCACTAGCCCTGAGTAAGATAGCTTGTCTCTCATTGACTTCCCTAGTTCCCACGATCGTTATCTCAGGATCACTATTCACCTTACTAGCGCTACATGTTGCACTGGTTCCACCATTCAGACCAGAACAAGTCCATGTCCAAGGATTATTACCAGCAACAGTAGAAGCATTTCCAGATTTACATAGATTTATGGCAGGCTTACTCTCGACTATCGTTCCGTTTATATCACTACATTCTCCATTGACCTTCTGTACCGTCACCCTTATATTAACCGAATCATTAGCTGTTCCACCTCTTCCATCATTAACAGTGATAGTACAAGTATAAGCTGTTGAATAATTTATTGTAGCAGGAGCAGTAAATACTGTCTCAAGAGCTGCCCAATTAGATAAAGTACCGTTACTACATCTCCATGAATATGTTAGAGGATCATTGTCAGGATCAGTAGCTACAGCATTAATAGCTATAGACCTCTCTCCAGCTTCTATTTCAAGATCACTTCCAGCATCTACAGTAGGCCTAGTATTAACAACGCTCTTGTACGCAGTACAACATTCATCTGTTCCAGTACTCTCACCCTTACAAGTCCAAGTCCAAGTATTAGTTGCAGTTAAGCTGACTATCGTAGGCGTTCCCGAAGTACATAAGCACGATATAGGAGCAACTGCATATGTTTGCCCATGAGCACATCCACATTTTCCATTTACCACATTCACCTTGTCAGCACTACAATGTGCAGTTGTTCCACCATTAGATCCAGCACAACTCCAACTCCATGGGCCGCTACCAGAAACTGATGACTCAGTTCCAGAGTTACATAGTCCAGTTGTTGGTCTTGAAGTAAATGACCCTCCATTTGATGAACCACATTGTCCATTGATTGGGTCAGCACCCTTATTAGCATAACAATTAGAGGTTGAGCCACCATTAGATCCAGAACATGACCATATCCATCTTGATCCGCTCAAGTATGGGCTGGTTGATGTTCCTGAATTGCATAATCCAGTTATAGGAGCATCGACGAATGTACCGCCATTAGCTGAACCGCATTGTCCATTGACTGGGTCAGCACCCTTATTAGCATAACAATTAGAGGTTGAGCCACCATTAGATCCAGAACATGACCATATCCATCTTGATCCGCTCAAGTATGGGCTGGTTGATGTTCCTGAATTGCATAATCCAGTT
>JAQWEU010000045.1 GCA_028704755.1 Minisyncoccota bacterium
ATAGCTATGACAATACGGTAGTCACCAGTCCAGGTACTCCTGGTTCTTCTCCTAATACCGGCAGTGGAGGATTCAGTAGTGGTAGTAGCGGCAGTGGTTATTCTTCCTCTTCTCCTGATACATACAATCCTTCTGCTTCTTCCAATCCTCCTAGCTTAGGAGGTTCTACTGGTTCCGGAGGCTCTACTTCTCCTAATTTCACTACCAGTCCGGTGAGGAACCCTGATGGGACAGGATCCATCACCCTTTCTTGGACTCCAGGACTCCTCTCTACCCATACCATCATCAGGAGGCTCGGCAATACTCCTCCTAGCACCAGTGCTCCTCAGGCTCTCTCAGACGGAGTACAGGTATATAATGAGAGGAATGACAAGGATGGCAAGGATCCTACTGACACCCATACCTATACTGATACAGGACTAGGAGAAGACCTCATCTACTGCTACAGTGCCTGGGCTTATGACGAGAGGACCAATGCCTATTCGAACGGCTTCGTCCTCGCCTGCGGAGGAATACCTCCTTCTGACCCCAGTGATCAATCCTTGGTAGCTACTACCAGTTCCTTCACCTTGTCCTTCACCAAGGGAAGCGCTAGTAATACTGTCATCAGGAGAGCTATCGATACTCCTCCTAGCAGCCAGGAAGAAGGTACCTTGGTATACAACGGTACTGCTTCTTCCTTCACTGACTCAGACCCAGGACTCACTAAGAACACTGCATATTGCTATTCCATCTGGTCATACAATCCTAGTACAGCTGCTCTCTCTACTAGCCATGTCTCAGCCTGCGGCACTCTCTCGAACATGAGCAGTCCTACGGATCTCACTTTCCCTACAATCGCCTACAACTCCATCATCCTCAACTGGAACAGGGGAACAGGATCTACCAGGACCTACATCGTCAGGAAACAGGGTTCCATCCCTACGAGCAGGACTGATGGCACTAACATCTACGATGACACTGGCAATGCTTTCATCGATACGGGGCTGACTGATAATACAGAGTACTGCTATGCCTTGTACGGGACAGATGGCACTGAATATACTGAACCGTTGACTGGGTGTCAGACGACACAGGTGGTTAACGGAACTTGCGGATCTTCTAATGACACTAACCCTATGTCAGTTCCGACTACTGATTTATGCGAAATAGGAACAGCCTCATCAGTTTCAGGAGTTGGTCCATGGACATGGACTTGTGCTGGAGGAAATGGAGGGACTACGGCTAATTGTTCTGCAGCAATGGCAAAGTATAAAGTAATAAGTTTTTCTACACCAGGCATATTTACTTGGACGGTTCCAGAGAAAGTCGATAGTATAATTTTGAAATTATGGGGCGGAGGAGGCGGAGGAGGTTATAGCGGATCTGGCCTTGGTGGAGGAGGTGGAAGTGCTAGTGGTATGATGGAAGTTGTTTCAGGGTCTTCCTATTCAATCGTTGTTGGTGGTGGTGGAAAATCCATGGCACCAGAAGCAGGGCCCGGTTCGGAAGTTATTGGCGGAGGAGGTCTAGTTGGAAATGTTGGATATGGAGGTCAAGGAGGAGGTTATTCTGGATTATTTGCAGTCTCTATTTCTCAAAGTAATGCATATCTGATAGCTGCTGGTGGCGGAGGAGGCTCTTATGAGGATAGGCATGGTGGTGCTGGAGGAGGTTCTGTTGGGATGTCTGGTAGTTCAGGTGCTTCCGTTGGCGGAGGAGGAGGAACTCAGATTGCTGGTGGTACATCAGATGCTCAAGCAGGTTCAGCTCTGAAAGGTGGTAATTGTGGGTCTAGTGGAAACGGAGGAGGTGGTGGTGCTGGTGGTGGAGGATATTATGGAGGAGGAGCAGGAACTGGTTTTGATCCTGGAAGTGGAGGAGGTGGTGGTTCATCTTACTATAATCCGACATATATAACTTCTGCAGCTTTGACTGCAGGTTCAGGAAGGACTCCAGGAAATTCTTCAGATGCCGATAGAGGTAATGCTGGTCTTGGAGGCTCGGGAACTGGCGCTGGAAATAGTGGTATCGTTGTTATAAAATACATAAATAATGACGGTATTTGTGGTACTGCGACTTCTTCATATTATGCAGCTCCTCCAACTGCCAATCTTTGTGAAAATGGAATACCATCTGTAGTGAGCGGTTCTGGTCCGTATACTTGGATTTGCAAAGCCTATAAAGATGGAATAAGTGCTAATTGTTCTACTTCATATACTCCTTGCATATCAGGTAATGGATTGACTTGCACAGAAACATTTGACGGTAATTATATTATTAATAAATATGTTTTATCTGGCAGTACAGGAAGTACTATTTGGGTTGGTCCAAAGGACATTGCTTCAGTTGAAGTTTACGCTTGGGGTGGTGGTGGTGCAGGCGGATACGCTGCATCTGGTACTGGAGGAGGAGGCGGCGCAGCTAATGGTACAGTAATAATTAATCAAGGTACACCATATATGATAGTCGTTGGTGGAGGAGGTGCCTCAATGGGACCAGAAGCAGGAACTGGTCCAGCAGTTAATGGAGGAGGAGGTTTAGCAGGATTGAAAGGTTATGGAGGCCAAGGAGGAGGTTATTCTGGATTATTTGCAGGTTCTATTTCTCAAAGCAATGCATATCTGATAGCCGGTGGTGGTGGAGGAGGATCATATGAGGATAGGCATGGTGGTGCTGGAGGAGGTTCTGTTGGCGTAGCTGGAGGTGCAGCTGCATCCATAGGCGGTGGAGGAGGAACTCAGGTTGGTGGTGGCACATCAGCTGCTCAAGCTGGTTCAGCTCTGAAGGGTGGTGATTGTGGTTCTAGTGGAGACTCTGGTGGCGGTGGTGCTGGAGGAGGTGGATATTATGGTGGCGGAGCAGGAGCTGGAACCAATCCAGGAAGTTCTGGAGGAGGAGGTTCGTCATATTTTGATCCAGTGCATGTAACCTCTGCAGTCTTGACTGCCGGTTCAGGAATAACTCCAGGAGATAGTTCTAATTCTTTTAGAGGAGTGGCCGGTAATGGTGGGGCAGCTGGAGCTAATGCCGGCAAGCCAGGAGTCCTCATTATTAAATATCTCAATAATAGGTAAGAGACATATAAGAAAAAAAAGTTTCGTTATTTTGACAAGAGATGATGTATTAGAAATTCGGGGTATTAGAGCTTTAAGATAAATTTTTACATATTTTGAAAAACGTTTAATAATTAGAGTGGGGCCAGCAAGTATTTTGAGAGATAAATTATAATAGTATTTAGAATTGTTATATCTGATGTAAGTTTTATTGTTGCATGAATTGTTGCAAAATGCTACAATTATGCTAAAATTATGCAACAATTAAATGAAAGACAACAAAAGATATTAGATTTCATTGTTAAAAAAGGTTCAGTAAGTAACTTAGAAATCGTAACTTATCTAAAAGGCACCATCTCCCGTTTTACTACTCTACGTGACTTAGAATTCTTATCTGAAGAGGGTCTGATAAAAAAAGAGGGAAAGGGTAGGGGTATTCACTATATTCCTGTTTTAGCTAGTAAGATAAATCAATTTTTTGATCCAGAAATATATTTTAAAAAAGGTCCTGACGAAAGAGATATCACAACATTTTTCAATTCCGAAGTTATGGACTGCTTACCAGACATTCTTTCAGAAGAAGAGATAAAGAATCTAGAGATGATGAATAGCAATTACTCGAGAAGGATTGAAAGAATAGATCAAGTTTTTTTCAAGAAAGAGATCGAAAGGCTGACGATTGAATTAAGCTGGAAATCCTCACAGATGGAAGGAAATACATACTCCTTAATAGATACAGAAATACTGATTAAGGACAGGGTAGAAGCCGAGGGCCATAAGAAAGAGGAGGCAATCATGATCTTGAATCATAAGAATGTAATCGATTATATATTCGGGAATAAGGGAGAGTTTAAGAGAATAGATCTATTCCACATAGAAAAGATACACGAATTACTGGTAAGGGGGATGGGGGTAAGGAGTGGCATAAGAACAGGTAAAGTAAGGATAATAGGAACTCGTTATAGTCCCATGGAGGGGAAGTTAGAGATTACCAAGAAGATGCACGACGCCATAGAGAAGATTAATGCATTATCATCTCCATTTTCTAAAGCCTTGGCCTTGATCTTGATGATTTCGTATATTCAGCCTTTTGAGGATGGGAACAAGAGGACTGGAAGAATACTTGGCAACGCAATTCTCTTAGCCAATAACATCTGTCCTCTTTCATATAGAAGTGTTAACGAGAGTGATTACAAGAAAGGTATTATCTTATTCTATGAACAGAATAGTGCTATTTTTTTCAAAAAAATGTTCATAGAGCAGTTTAAATTTTCTGTCGATAATTATTTTTAAAAAGAAATATCTAATAAGAAATCAGGAGCAGGGTAATAATTAAAAAACATTATGGATTCTATTAAGAAATGTTTTAATATCATCCTAGAAGGGGAAAAAGAAGAAAGTCGGTTGGCCGCACGTACTCTCAGGAAAATACTGCATAGTGCGGGTAATAGGGATGAAAAATTTCAGAGTATAGGAAAGATTATGAATGAAGCTCCTTTTGAATATGCAAAAATTGTGGAAGCATGGAGACAAGAGAATTTTGTAATAGCAATCTCAGTTATTGATTTTTTAAGCAACGAAGAAAAAGATTTCGATTCCTTATTTCCTTGGAGATTTCAGTTATTACAACATCCTAATGGGAATATCCGATTCGCTACCGTAAAGATGTTCGAGCGGGATATCAGGTATTTAACCTATCACATCCGCTTTCCTGAATATGAACACGGCAAAGAGAAATCTGAAAGAGCCGATAATATTTTAAATACGCTTTTTCTAAGCCTAGATAGATTATTGCCAAAACTATGGAAGCCAGGATATGGCAGATATAAATATATTGACTTCATGCCGGCAAGCCCCTACAAGTCAACGCAGATGGTCATGTCTAAATTAAGAGAATGTCTGTCCCCTGACGAGAGTATGGATAGTCAGAGATTAAAAGATGATTACTATTTTGATGCCATGGATTGCTTATGTGAAGGAGAAGATGTGGAGGCAGTTAGATTATTGAATAAAACCTTAGAGATGGATAATCATTATTTGCCTGGATTCGTAGGACTGATCAGTGCGTATCTTGGAATTAGGGACATGGATAAATACAGAGAGTATGTAAACACGGGCTTCGATGAAGTGAAGAGAATTTATACTGAATGGCCAGATAAGATACTATGGGGAGATATAGAAGAGCGTTCCATTTTAAGGATCATTTGCTATAAGGCACAATTAGAACATGTATTAGGTAACTTAGAAGAAGCCGAAATCCTATATCGCTTGCTCTTAAGACTGAACCCCAACGATAATCAAGGAGTACGATACCTTATCGCAGCAATGTTTGCTGGCTTTAGCCCTGACTATATCAATGAATTGATGGAAGAAGGTAACAGGAAACAGGATTGGGATAAGTTAGAAGAGATATTCGAAGAACAGAATCGGAAACATGATTTCTATAGTTATGATGAAGATTTAGAATGATTATTAAGGAATGAACTAGTATTTCTTTTAATGCAATGATATTTTTTACAAAATAATTAGTAGGATATAGCAGAAGAAAACGAGCTAATATATATTTAAAAATATTATCAATAATTACAAATTTATGGAAATGCCATCTATTGATCAATACGAGGAAGGCGAACAGGAGAATGATGTAGAGAATGTATTAGAATCTCAAGTGGGTGAGGAGACTTTGTATCCTGGCCTTTCCGAAACCTCAAAAAGATTATTGGGTTTAAAAGAATTTAGGAAATTCTCTGCCGAAGAAGAAAGAAATACTTTTTCTAGTAGTGATCGCATGAATGCGTATCTTAACCTTTCGACTAATACATTTCCTATAGATCATAAGATTAATTATAAAAAAGGAATTGTAAGGGATATTGTTTCTAAGGACTTAATAGATGAAAATATCTTAAAAAATAATCTCACAGTTTATTTAGGCTCTGGTACCGATATAGAATATCCTCTAGCCTTTGGTGCTAGAAATATCTGGCTTGTTGATCCAGAATTGAATAATAATGAAGCAATATTGGAGCTGAGAGAAAGAATAGAAAAGATTACCGAGGAAAGGCTCTCTTTGGAAATACAAGAATCATTTAGGTTTGATTTTGATTTTGGGAATGGCAAAGAGGAGGTTATGGTCGATATTGTTCCTAAGAAATATGGAATAGATGGCATTCATTTTCCAGAAAATATTGGATTAGTCATACTATTTGCTAGTCAAGATATGAATAGGCAAGTTTGTATTGGTGAGGATATTAGAAATAACATCATTGAAGGCGGGTATATATTGAATGAGAGTGACTTGGAAAAAGTCAACAACAATATTGAGGGCGACGGAAGCTTAACACGATTATTGTAGGAGCCTAAATTAAAAATTAAATCCGAATACTTATGAAGTTATATTTGACATCAAATGGTCTTGAAAGTGATAACGTTGCAGAATATTTTAAAAATAATGTTTTGCAAAAAAATATTGAAGCCACTTCATTTTTGATCGTTTCAGTTCAGGATACTGAGTCTGATGCTTTTTATCTCCAAAAAACAATGGATGAATTAAGAGGAGTCGGAGCCGTAGATATGGACATATTTGAATTAAAAGAAGAAAGATTCGATGCCGTCAAGGATTATGATGTGATATATGTTTGTGGTGGTAATACTTTTGTATATTTGGACAGGATCAAGAAAACTGGCTTAGATAGATTTATAATCGAATCTGTAAATAAGGGAAGCATTTATGTCGGCGTTAGTGCTGGTAGCATTGTGGTGAGTAGTAGTATAGAATTAGCCGGCTTGGGTGATGGCGGAGATATTAATGAGATAGGATTAGAAGATTTAAGTGGATTGGGGTTACATAATGTTATGGTTTTTCCACACTATTCTGTGCAAGACGAAGAAATGATAAAGGAGTTTGAAAAGAGAACAGGATATCAACTTAATAGACTGTCTGATAACCAGGCATTATTCGTTAATGATGGCATTGTTAGCATAGTAAATTAATAAAAAATCTGATGAGATAAAAAGCACACCCAGAATAAGGTGTGCTTTTTGAGTTATTGATCTGATTAGGCTTGAGTGTAGAGTCAATCGAGTGCGCACAGAGTTCATTTTAGAATCATTGCTGGATTTAATTTTTCTCTCCAGTGAGTTATCCATATTTTTGTTCATGTATGTTATAATGATAATATAATATAAATTAGATAGATATGGAGAAAAATATTAAGAAGATAATAGTTTCAAAGGATGGACCATACATAGTCTCTGGAGACATACCTTTGATCAAGGAAGTATGTGATGTAGACAATGAAGGTGAGCCAGGCACTTACGAGAAGACTGAGGACTATCCTAGGAAAGATGGATATTCTCTCTGCCGTTGCGGAAGGTCATTTAATAAGCCTTATTGTGATGGCACTCATCATAAGGTCGGGTTCGATGGTACGGAGACAGCGAGTAGGGAAGGATACTTGGATCAATCTGAGAAGCTTTCTGGTCCAGAGATAGACCTGACTGATGCACCCAGATTATGCTCAGGCGGCAGGTTCTGCCATAAAGGGACTTGGGAGCATACCGAGAATTCAGATGACCCAGAATCGAAGAAGATCGCTATCGAGAGCGCATGTAATTGTCCTAGTGGGCGATTAGTCGCTTGGGATAAGAAGACAGGCGAACCGATAGAAGAGACTTATGATCCGACGATAAGCATACTGGAATACAAGAT
>JAQWEU010000006.1:0-17631 GCA_028704755.1 Minisyncoccota bacterium
CAAATTTCCACTTTTTATGTTAGTATTGGATGTAAAGAAATTTAGATATGTTTATTAAAGTCAAAGTTTTTCCTTCTTCTAAGAAAGAGGTTATCCTTGCTAAGAAAGAAGATTCTTTCGAGATAAAGGTGAGAGAAGACCCTGTCGATGGCAGGGCTACTGAAAGAGTTATTGAGATATTAGCTGAATATTTTAGTATTGATAAAAAAAGAATCAGGATAATAAAAGGAGCTAAGGAGAGAAGTAAGATTTTTGAACTACCAGACGGGAATTAAAAAAGTTTAATGTTTTAAAAAAATGGAAGATATATTTGCGATATTGAATAATAAGGTCCTAATAGCTAGTATTTTTGGCTGGTTCATCGCTCAGACGACAAAAGCTATATTTTTAGCAATAAGGAATAGGAGGTTCAGATGGGATCTATATGCACTTCCAGGAGGATTTCCATCGTCTCATAGTGCGACTTCTTCGGCATTAGTCGTTGCCTGCGGACTATTTGACGGATTCAGTTCGCCTACTTTTGCTGTTTCATGCATCTTAGCCTTTTTCATCATATATGATGCAAAAGTCATAAGGGTTGCATCTGGAAAGCAGGCTCAATCTCTGAACAGGATAATCGAACTGCTTGGCGATGAAAAGAACCAACAAATGGATAAGCTAAAGGAAATATTAGGACATAGCTTATTGGAGATTACTTGCGGTATTCTGATAGGTATATTTTCAGCCCTATTAGTCTATACGATATGGTAGAGATTCCTAAAGAGTATCAGGCTGGATTTGTTTATTTCCTTGGACAGCGGATAGATTTATCGAAAAAACCCTTGATTCCACGACCCGAGACCGAGTATTGGGCTGATATTGCTATCAAGGATATTGCGAATACCAAGAACAGTATAATTGAATGTCTGGATATCTTCTCCGGTTCAGGATGCATAGGTATTTCATTGTTAGCGAAAGTTGATGATATCCAATGTGATTTAGCTGAGAAAGAAGATGCTTTTTTAGAGCAGATAAGGATAAACATCGGGGTGAATAACTTGACCGAGAAGAGATTTTCAATAATCAAGACTGACATATTTTCTGAGATAACCAAGAAGTATGACTATATCCTTGCAAACCCGCCTTATGTGGCTGAAAATAGGATAGATGAGGTCGGAGAAGACGTTCTGGCTCATGAGCCGAGAGTCGCTTTGTTTTCTGGCTCAGACGGTATGGATATAATAAGAACATTTTTGGTCCAGGCAAGAAATCATCTCAAAGAGAACGGAGTCATTTATCTTGAATTTGATCAGGAGCAGAAAGAGGAGATAGGAGATATATTGGAACAGAACGGCTACTCTGACTGGAAGTTCTTCAACGATCAATTCGGTTTGATCCGTTTCGTAAGGATTAATAAGTAAAAACAAATAAATGGATTATCTTTTTTATATTTTTTTAGGCTTTCTTCAGGGAGTGTTTGAATGGCTACCGCTTTCGAGCAAGAGCATAGTTGCATTATTCGCAAGTAATTATAATACGGGCTTCCATCCTTTAGATCTAGCTTTCTTCTTGCACATAGGGACATTATTAGCTACTTTTGTCTATTTCTGGAAAGATATCAAGGATATGATCCTGCTCAAGGACAAGAAATTCCTTAAGTTCTTCATCATCGTCTCTTTCATATCAGGAACATTAGGTTTCGTGGTCTATAAGACGACAAAGGATTTCACTGTAGGTTCAACTCTTCTTCTAGTGATGGGGCTAGGATTATTACTTACTTCTTTCTTTCAGAGCAGGAAGATCAAATTGAAGCTGAGCGAAACTGCCTCAGCAATAGTAGTTGGATTGCTGCAAGCAATAACTGCCATTCCAGGTGTTTCAAGATCTGGGGCCACGATCTTCGGAATATCCTTGACTGAGGACAATCCAGAAAAAATACTTAGATATTCCTATTTGATATCGATTCCAGTAGTGCTTGGGGCTGATGTCTATTTGCAGAAAGAAAAATTAATATCGATTTCTCCTGAAATAATTGTGGCTATCATCTCAAGCTTTATCTTTGGATTAGTTTCCTTGAAGATACTTTTGAACTTATCGAAGAAGATAAATTTTTCCAAATTTACATTGATCTTCGGATTATTATGTATTTTTGGATCATTATTGGCAATGTTCTTATAACATATGGATATCGATGCATTGAAAAATGAGCTTAAGGATATAGCAGATAAAGAACAAGCCTTCATTCTTTCCAGGTTCTTCAAGACAGGGAAGGGTGGATATGGTGAGGGTGATGTTTTTTTAGGTATCAAAGTTCCTGAAACGAGGAAGATTGCAAAGAAATACTATTTGCTCGGATTGAAAGACATCCAAAAGGCTCTTGATGACGATATCCATGAAATAAGGTTCGCCGCCTTAGTAGTATTGTTAGAGAAGTATAAGAGATCAGAATCAGAGAAGGAAAAGAAAGATATATTCGATTTTTATATCAAGAATATAAGGAAGAGTATCAATAATTGGGACCTGGTAGACCTTTCCTGCCCTCAGTTAGTTGGCGACTTTCTCTTTGATAAGCCTAAGGATGTCCTGTATAGGCTATCCCTTTCAGAAAATCTCTGGGAAAGGAGAGTCTCTATCATTTCGACTTTTTATTTCATCAAGAATAGAAGATTTGATGATACTTTGAACATAGCCGAAAGGTTGCTGCAGGATAAGGAGGATCTGATACATAAGGCTGTCGGATGGATGCTTAGGGAAGTCGGAAAGAGGGATATTGAAGCAGAGCGTGACTTTCTCAAGAAGCATTATCGCACGATGCCACGGACTTCTCTCAGGTATGCGATTGAAAAGATGGAAGAAGAAGAGCGCCAAGAATTTTTAAGAAGATAGTAGTAGTATCAATTATTTAAATATGCTATTATAAGAATATCATGGATAATGTTATTCCTTTTGTAATAATTTCATCGATTGTAATCCTTGCTTTTTTTATCAGTATCCTCATGAACGGTATCAATAAGAAGAACGCTTTGAAAGCTTCGCTTTCGTTTACGCTATTCCTAGTAAGGATTCCGATAAAAAGCCAAGAAGAGCTTAAGGAGCAGGGGAAGGACGAAAAAGAAACCATCCGTATCATGGAAGATTTTTACGAGAGCCTTGTTTCCCTGAGAAAGGATAAGGCCTTCGGACCCCCTCCTTGGATAACTTTAGAGATCTCAAAAGTAGGAGAAGAGATCGGTTTTTATGTTGCTGTTCCGATGGATTATGAAGAATTTGTCGAGAAGAAGATATATAGTCTGTATCCAGATTGCCAGATCGAAAGGGTCAAGGATTATAATATATTCTCATTGAAAGAATCGATATATTGCGGGTACTTCCAGACTTTGAAGCCATTATATCTCCCTATCAAGTCGTATAATGGTATGGAGACAGATCCTTTGTCTAGTATCGTTAACACGATGACTAAATTAAGCTCTAATGATGAAGCTACGATACAATTCGTAATAAGGAATAGTGATAACAGGTGGCAATCTAGGGCGAGGGATATCATTGAAAAGATATTGCAAGGTAAGACTTTTGAACAAGCTGTATCTGAAACAGGAATTTTTAAATTGTTCTTTGGGGTAAAGAAGGAAGAGAATGCCTTGATCAAGAAGAGTGACGAAGAATTGGTAAAGATGCTTGAGTCGAAGATCGCTAAACATAATTTCGAGGTGAATATAAGGATTGTCGTCTCAGCTGGCAATAAGGATAGGGCAGAGACTATCTTCAATCAGATCGGTAACGCCTTTGACCAATACTCTGGTCCAAGGTTCAATAATTTCAAGATGCATAAGGTGTATGGAGGAGAAAGGGCAAGGGATATAGTGTTCAAATACAGTTTCAGGCTGTTCGATGGAGAGACTTCTTCCGTATTGAATACTGAAGAGATAACGAGCTTATTCCATTTTCCTTCTCCGAATATAAAGATTCCGAATATCATGATGCTCAAGGCCAAGAAATCTGCTGCTCCTGCGAATCTTCCCGATGAAGGATTGCTGATCGGAGTGAATAAGTACAGGGAAGAGTCGAAAGAGATAAGGATAAGGCCATCTGACAGGAGGAGGCATCTATACGTGATCGGACAGACAGGAACTGGTAAATCTAATTTCATTTCAGGACTTATCGAACAGGATATCAAGGAAGGTCATGGTGTCGGCGTTATCGACCCTCACGGCGACCTGATAGACGATATCTTAGGAAAGATTCCGAATGAAAGGATAGAAGATGTTGTCTTATTCGATCCTTCGAATATGGAAAGAGTCATTGGTCTTAACATGCTTGAATATGATCCAAAATTTCCTGAACACAAGACCTTTATCATCAATGAACTGATGAATATCTTCGACAAGTTATATGACTTGAAACAGACCGGAGGGCCTATGTTCGAACAATATACGAGAAACGCTCTGATGTTATTGATGGACGATCCGAACGAGGTCTACACATTGATGGAAGTTCCTAAGGTCTTATCGGATGAGAGATTCCGTCACAAATTGTTAGCTAAATGCAGGAATGTCTTAGTGAAGGATTTTTGGGAAAAACAGGCAGAAAAAGCTGGAGGTGAGGGCGCACTTAAGAATATGGTTCCATATATCACTTCGAAATTCGACACTTTCATTTCCAATGATTACATGAGACCGATAATCGGACAGACCAAGAGCAGTTTTAATTTCAGGGAGATCATTGATGGGCAGAAGATATTCTTAGTCAATTTGAGTAAGGGTAGATTGGGTGAGATCAACAGTTCCTTGCTCGGACTCATAATCACTAGTAAGATATCCATAGCATCTTTTTCCAGGGTAGATATGCCCGAAGAAAAAAGGAAGGATTTCTATCTATATATCGATGAGTTCCAGAACTTTGCTACGGACAGCATCTCGGTGATCCTTTCTGAGGCAAGGAAATATAGGCTATGTCTGACTATTTCCCATCAGTTCATCGGACAGTTGCCTCAATTGATAAGGGATAGTGTTTTTGGAAACGTCGGAACTATAGCTACTTTCAGGATAGGTGCCGATGATGCAGAATTCTTGGAAAAACAATTCCAGCCATTCTTCTCAGCAAGGGATCTCATCAATATCAATAATTACAATTTCTACACGAAATTATTGATCAATGGAGAGGTGTCAAAACCGTTTAACGCCACCACTCTTGCCCCTACGACTTCAGACAGGGGAAGGGGTAATGATATCAAGCAATACTATTTCCTTGTGCATGGCAGGGATAGATTCTTTGTAGAAAAAGATATAAAGGAAAGAAGGATGTTGATTGATTTAATGTAGTGATATAATATAAATATAATGGATAAAATAGAGGACAATATAATTGAGATAGAGAAGAGGAAAAAGATACCAATGGAAAAGTGGGCTTATGATGGGTACCTTGCTTTGGCTAGAGAATATCAGCGTCCTGATAAGTTCGGGGGTAATGAGGAAAAGATGAAAAATATAAATGCAGCCATGGATGCTGGTAATAAGTGGCTCATTTTCAAGGAACTGGAAGAACTTAGCGCTAAGATAAAGGAAAGGAATAGGAAAATCGCAGAAGAGGCCACGGAAACTGAGAAGAAGACTGATTCGGAAAAGATTGGGAAGAGCAGACCAGTAGACACCATTAAAAAAGCTGACATGGTCTCTGAAGGATTGAAGACAATCAATATAGGAAAGGATGAATCTATCAAGATGGTGAATCTGAACAAGAAAAAAGAATCTCCGATAGAGGCTAAGCCAACTCCTAAGGAGATAACCTTAGACGACTTAAAAGAAATAAAGGAGCGAAAAAGTAACTTCAATGTTATTAATTTTAAAGGATTAAGAGAGAGACAGCCTGATCCAGTAACCGAAGAGAAGGATGACTTCACATATGAAGAAGTCGATTTGCCAGGATTTTCTATCGATGAGTATCAATCATCAATAGGGGAAGAGGCAATGATAGATCGAGAACCTCCTATTTTGAAAGCAACAGCAATTCCTGAGAATGAAAATATTCCCAGTGCCAATAGCTTCTTTTTTGGTGCTGATGATGGATCATTCAATCAGACAAAGAAAAGGGTGATAGAAATTGAAGAAGGGTTGAAGCGGGTGCAGGCTGAGCAAGCAGAAAGAATGGCAACAATCAAGTCAAGAGCGGATGAGATTAAGGATACGGTAAGGAAAGACGATATTAGGATAAACGTTACTGAGGAGAAGCAGGCGCCGACTATGGCTAAGCTTGACCAAGAGGAAGTTATCAGTCTTCCTGGTTTAGAAGCCGTAGAAGCTCCTATCGAAGCGAAGCCGATTAAAGAAGGTGTATTAGAGAATATTAACGAGTCCGTAGAACAGAAGATAGAAGTTCCTATTGATGTTAAGCCAATAGGGATTGAGGAATCTCCAGAAGTTACGGAAGCCATCAAAGGACTTGCTTCGAAAGAACTGATAATGGATTCATTATGGAAAAAAATACTCAAAGGGAAAGAGCTTGCTGGAAGGTTCAATATAAAAGAGGCGGTATATTCTGAGATAACGAGAGAGTATGACAAGGTGAGGGCAGAGTATGACCACTTGAAAGAAAGGCTAGTAAATGGATTAAGGATCAAAGAAGAACAATTAGAGAGAGAAATCCATTCTAAGAAACAGAAATTAGGAGAGATAGAATCAGAACTTAAGAGGGGAAAGGTCAGAGAGTATCTATCACACAGTCGAAAAATCATAGATTATCAGATAGAATCTTTAGCTGAGACTAGGGGATCTCTTTTTGAAAAAATGAGATCATTGGCCAAGAACAGGAATGTTCAAGTAGTCATAGGAGCCGCATTGGTAGGAATTGCGATTGCCGCCCCTCCTACAGGATTCATCAATCTAGTCACTGGTGGCGCCCTACCAGGTTTCTTACCAGAAGCTTTGGGGCCATTTGCTAAAGCAGCAAGCGGGGTAATAGGGGGTTATTTGGTCGGAAGTATCGCTCAATTGAGGAAGGATAATAATACGATGAATGAGGAGCAGATGAAGCCAGGAGATAGTGGATCATTCTTCCGAGAAGAAGGATTTACTAGTAAGAAGGCACCAAAAGGTAACTTTGCAAGCAGCATAAATTATCTAACTCTTAGGAATCCAAGATTAAGGAATAATTTCTTGATGGAAAAGATAAGATTCGAAGAATCATAAGATTTTGAATATCCATGATATTTGCAGTTAGAAGAATAAAATAGTATAATATATGCATATATTATCAATCTATTACTAACTTACTATTATTAATTAAAAATATGGTATCACAAGAACAAATTGCAATACGATGCAAGGATATAATAAGTGAATTAAATTTAGAATATTTACCCCTTGAGGAGCAGGAAGAGATCATTTCAGAAATGAGCGAAGTTGTTTATGAGAAGATAATCTTAAGGGTAATAGAGAAGTTAGGAGAAGATGATGTAAGGAGTCTGAACAACATCCTTGATGAAGAAAGGTATGACGATGCAGGTTTTTTCTTGTCAGAAAGGGTTGAGAACATAGATAAGATAATCGAGGAAGAGATAAAGGAGTTCCAAGAAGAGATAATTAAATTTTCAAAATAAGATGTGGGTAAAGAAGACAGAAGAGGAACTGGAAGCTGAGAATCAGATCGAAGAGGAAGATGATGAGAGAGAAGCGATTTCCGAAGATGAGATAATCAGTAGAGAAGCTAGTGCTCCAGAAACAAATACCGCGGAGAAGAAGAAGGATATGCTACTGGAAAAGATCCAGTCAGTT
Organism: Minisyncoccota bacterium; assembly: GCA_028704755.1. Taxonomy (GTDB): domain Bacteria; phylum Patescibacteriota; class Minisyncoccia; order Minisyncoccales; family Minisyncoccaceae; genus Minisyncoccus. The sequence goes on from JAQWEU010000006.1 coordinate 7,746, forward strand.
TTCCGTAGGAAGGACAAGAAAGGCAATGTCGAAGAACCGACTGACAACACTGTCATTAACGCAGTCACTTTACTGGAAGAAAAGAAAAAAGCTCAGGAATCAGGGAATGACAGGATCAAGCAATATGTAGAAATCGCTCTAGAAAAAGGTATTGAGCCGGCTATGAACCAATTGAAGAAAGAAAAGCCATTCAGTCCTTTTAACTATGACTTATTCCATGATATGCTCTTGGAAGAGATAAAAAAGAAGAAGGAAAACGGACTAAAATAGATATATTTTTACTATAATCGGTGTTTAATAAGCACCTTTTTTTATTCATCAATTTAGAATATAATAAGCATATGTCTGGAAAAAAACTGAACAAAAAACAAAAAGAAGCAGTCATTTTTGGCACAGGGCCGATGATGGCTGTAGCAGGAGCTGGAACAGGAAAGACCACTGTCTTGACCAATAGGATAATCCACTTGGTCGAAAAGAAAGGAGTGAAACCTGAAGAGATATTAGCCCTTACTTTTACGGAGAAAGCTGCCCAGGAGATGGAGGATAGGGTAGAGGCGATGCTGCCATTCGGTTATTATGATTTTTGGATATCGACATTTCATTCCTTTGCGGATAAGATCCTGAAGAATTACGGACTCTCTATCGGCGTCCCTACTGATTATAAGTTACTGGAGCAGACTGGTAGTTGGATATTGGTAAGGAAGAATTTTAATAGGTTCAATTTCCTGAAAGAGTATCGCCCATTAGGTAATCCTACTAAATTTATCCATGCCTTGATATCCCATTTCAATCATTGCAAGACCGAAGGCATATATCCCGAAGATTATAGGGAGTATGCTGATTCACTTGTCGATAACATCGACAATGTCATTATCAAGAGCAAGAAGAAGAAAAAGACTGACGAAGAGGATGATAGTTTGAAAATAGCAGAAAAGGAAAGGATAGAAGAGATTGCCAAGGCTTACGAGACTTATCAGCAATTGCTATTGGATAATAGCTGTCTTGATTTTGGAGACCTGATCAATTACACGATCAGATTATTCAAAAAGAGGCCAGAAGTCCTGGACAAGCTAAGGAAACAGTTCAAGTACGTCCTTGTTGATGAATTCCAAGATACAAATTGGGTCCAGTATGAATTAGTAAGGAATATCGCTTCTCCTTTGAACAATATCAATGTTTTTGCTGATGACGACCAGAGCATCTTCTCATTCCAAGGAGCTTCTTTCAATAATGTTCTTCGATTCAAGAAAGATTACCCAGATTCCAAGGACATCGTATTGACTGATAATTATAGGTCAACTCAGAACATTCTTGACCTAGCCTATAAATTCATCCAGTATAACAACCCGAACAGGCTGGAATATCAACTGAATGAGGTGGAAGAAGTCAGGAGACGGGCCGAAGAGAGAGGAGTTGATCTTGCTGACTTCAAGAAAATCGATAAAAGATTGATAAGCCACAGCAAGGAGGAAGGAATCGTAGAACTATTGAGTTTCGAGACGGCCGATGAGGAGATCACAGGAGTGATAAACAAGATATGGGAGATCAAAGAGATCGATGATAAGGCGAATTTTTCAGACTTTGCAATCCTTACCAGGACGAATGAATCAGCCGATCACTTCAGTAGGGCAATGGATAGGGCTGGGATCCCTTATCAATTCTATTCATCCAAAGGATTATATACCCACCCTCTAGTTCTCGATATGGTCTCATATTTCAAGGTCTTGGTCGAACCATACGACTCAGGTAGTTTTTATAGGATATTGAGGATGCTTCCTTTGGACCTATCTCCGGAGAATGTCGCCAAGATAACTCATTATAGTAATAAGAAAGGAGTCCCGATTTTCGAAGCTATCCAAGGAGAAGAACTATTAGGAATAATCCATCCAGAGAACAGGAAGAAGCTTTCAGACCTGATACTATCGATAAAGAAACACTACAAGATATCTAGAGAGAAGAATGTCGCGGAGGTCTTTGTAAATATGCTTGAAGATCTAGGATATACTAAGATATTAGCAGCAGCAACCGAGGAGAATCTTCATAATTGGGAGATAATATATCAATTCTATGAAAAGATAAAAGGTTTTGAGAACTCTCATGTCGATGGCAAGCTGATATCTTTCATCGAACAGATGCAGATGGAGCTGGACTCTGGAGAGGATGGCAGTTTCAAGATAAGCCTTGATGATGATTCTGACTCGGTAAGGATCATGACAGTCCATTCTTCGAAAGGGCTTGAGTTCAGTTATGTCTTTGTCACTAATCTTGTCCATAGGAAATTCCCATCTGATCAGAAGAGGGAACCAATAGAAATACCTGATAAGCTCATAAAGGAAGTCTTACCAGAAGGAGATGCTCATACGCAAGAAGAGAGAAGGCTCTTCTATGTCGCCCTGACTAGGGCCAAGAAAGGACTGTTCTTGACTTGGGCATCGGATTACGGTGGGAAGACATTGAAAAAACCTTCTCGTTTCCTGATAGAGAGCAGGATGATAAGCGAAGAAGCTTTGGAGAAGCAGAAGATGTCAAGAACTGGTAATTTCTGCTTCAAGAATAATTTCAATTTCAAATTAGAATCGAATGAGACGGATAATGATAATAATGACGGGATCAAGAAATTCCTACCAGACCATTTCTCTTTTTCTCAGTTGGCTTCATTCGAGAATTGTCCCTTGCAGTATAAGTTCATGCACATCCTGAAGATACCGGTCAAAGGAAAGTCTAATTTCAGTTTTGGAAAGACAGTCCATAATACATTGCATGATTTTACGATGAAGTCTTGCCTGGACAAGAAGAATTGCATGATGAGTGAAGGGGCTTATGACTATCCTACCATCGAAGAGCTGTTTGAGATGTATGATAAGGAGTGGATATCGGATTGGTACGAAGACAAGGAAGAGCAGCAGAAATTCTTCAAAAAAGGAAAGGAGATATTGAAGGTCTTTTATGATGATTTTCTCGAGAAGAAACCTAGGATATTCAGTTTTGACGGAATCCCTGCGCTGGAGAAGACTTTTTCATTAAAAATTAGCGGAGAAAACATCATCGGTGCCATAGATAGGATAGACGACTTAGGGGATGGCATAGAGATCATTGACTATAAGACGGGTAATCCGAAGACTAGCCTTGGTACGGATGAAAGATTCCAATTATTGATCTATCACCTAGCCGCAAGGAAGATATTCGATCTGGAGGTCAAGAAGCTGACTTTCTATTACATCGAAGACGGATCGAAATTTACATTCGAGCCGAAAGAGGGAGAGGCTGAGAAGACAGAAGAAAAAATATCGAAGATAGTATCTAGGATCAAGAGGAGTAGTTATAAGCCGACTGCAGGCTGGCATTGTCAATATTGTGATTTTAAGAATATTTGTTCACATAGAAAAAATTAATTTCAAATATATGAAAAAAACAAAAATAGAAAAGATCGCTGTTCTCGGTGATGGAGCCTGGGCAACGACCTTGGCAGGGGTTGCTTCTAAGAATGGTCACGATGTAATGGTATGGAGCGTGTTTCCAGATTATTTAGATGAGTTAGATAGGATGAGAGAGAATAAGGTATATATGCCGGGAATAAGCATTCCTCAGGGCGTTGTTTTTGAAAAAGACCTCTCAAAAGTTATTTCAGGAAGTGACATCATCATATTCGCCATCCCTTCTAAGTTCTTTAGGGCTGTAGCCAAGGCAATAAAGGATTTGCACTTGCCCTTGAAGGGGAAGATATTCGTGAATGTCGCAAAGGGGATCGAGCAGAAGACCCTGAAGAGGATGACGGAAGTAATCAAGGAAGAGTTAGGTAATGTCAAGACAGCAGTATTTTCTGGTCCTACTATTGCTTCAGAAGTAGCAAGGGGGCTACCTGCCTTGATAGTAGCTTCTGCAAAGGAGAAGGATGATGCAAAAAGGATCCAAGAGATATTCTCTAACGAATATTTCCGGGTCTATACGAGTACTGACGTCCTAGGGGTCGAGATGGGTGGCCCTTTGAAGAATATAATAGCGGTAGTGGCAGGTATTTCTGATGGAGTAGGTTTCGGTTCGAATGCTAAGGCAGCCATATTGACCAGGGGTATTGTCGAGATACAGAGACTTGGCTCAGCCATGGGTGCCAAGAAGAAGACTTTTACCGGATTAGCAGGATTAGGGGATCTTTCTACTACTTGCATCAGCCCAGAGAGTAGGAACAGGGGCTTCGGAGAGAGGATAGGAAAAGGGGAGAAGATGGAAGACATAGTCAAGAAGAGTAATGCTATTATCGAAGGAGCCACTACTACGGAAGCAATATATCAGATGAGTAAGAAATATGGGGTTGAGATGCCTATCACAGAACAGGTCTATAAGATTCTCTACGAGAACAAGGACCCGAAGAAAGCCATCTTTGAACTTATGACAAGAGAGCGCAAGGCTGAATGATCTTTCTTGCCGAAAAGAGATATTTAAGATAGAATATCCATATAATCAATAAGAAAAACAATATGAAAAGTTACACAGTAGATAAAGACAAGTGTATTGGTTGCGGAAGCTGTAACCTAGCATGTCCACAAGGCATGGGAATGGGTGGAGACGGCAAGGCTGAAGTAATTTCCAATCAAGAGGTGGAAGATTGCGGAGGAGCCGATTTATGCCCTTATGGAGCTATTGTTGAAGTGGATGAAGGGACAGCTGTTTAGGACCAGACTAATATTATGACAAAAAGCTCTTTCAAAGAGCTTTTTTTATTGGACATAAAGATTTTTTTGAGTATAATAAGAATCATAAAAATATGGAAATAACAAAAGAGACAAAACTAGATAAAGTATTAGAGATCGAAGGAGCTGAAGAGGTATTGTTCGATTATGAAGTTCCTTGCCTTTCTTGCCCATACGCAAAATATGAAATGGCAGAATTGGATCTAGAAACGATCTGTAATAAGTATGGTATAGACTGCGATAAGCTCATCGAAGACTTGAATAATATCATCAAATAATGGATCGATGAAGAAAAAGGCTTATTCGATAATAGTAATCCTTTTCTTGTTGAATATCATCAACCTTTCTTTTATTTTGGATTTACAAAAAGATAATCTCCTCAGGGTTGTCTTTTTTGATATCGGGCAAGGAGATGGAGTCTTTATCGAGACACCTGAAAAGCATCGTATAGTCATCGATGGCGGTCCAGACTATAATCTTATATCGGAAAAGATCTCAAAAGAGATTCCTTTCTGGGATAAGGAGATAGATATGATCATTCTGACCCACATGGATCAGGATCATTTGAATGGACTGCTAGGGATATTGGAAAAGTACGATGTCAAGAATATAGTCTGGAACGGGGTCTCAGAAAAAGGAGCGAAAAAGACAGATAATTGGCTTAGTATGATGGAGAAAGAAGTGGGCGGCAAGACGGCAATCGTCAAGGCGGGCGACAGGGCTATTATCGGTAATACGAGTATTGATTTCTTATGGCCAGATTCAATGCCCGAAGATGATAATGATGTTGAACTTAACTCGTATTCCTTAGTTCCTAAGCTCTGTTATCACAGTAATTGCTTCCTATTCACTGGAGACATTTCTTTTTCCCAGGAGAATCAGCTTATCGGCAATGACATATCGGCTGACGTCCTAGAGATTTCGCATCACGGTTCGAAACAAGCTACTTCCGATGATTTTTTGAAAGCGGTTGATCCTAGTTTGGCGATCATCCAAGTGGGGGAGAATAACTACGGACATCCCAGTCCTGAAACATTAGGGAGGTTGATAGAAGAAAACGTGAGGACTCTTAGGACTGATAAGGATGGGGCTGTCGAGGTAGATTCAGATGGTAAGGATCTGAAGATAATTACCAATCGGTAGGTGGAATAGGATATTAACATTTTCAAAATACTATGTTATAAGATAATTGTCTTATGGTTAAAAATTTCCGAACACCTTATTTTACGGGAGCCTAACTTTTTTAATCGCCGTGGTGATTGAAATTGGTACCCACCTAGGTACATCGGATCTCGATTTTAAGCCATAAGACTTTTTTTAGGAAAATACTCTCTTGAGTATTTTTCATTGATGTATTAGTATTGATATATTGCGGGAGTAGCTTAGATGGTAGAGCGTCTGCTTCCCAAGCAGAAGACCGCGGGTTCGAGTCCCGTTTCCCGCTCATAAAAAGAAGAAGCTTTTAAAGCTTCTTTATGTTTTTTTCGATCAATTTCCTATTCTGTTCATCGAACATCAAGGATGTTATCTTTAAGGCGTTTTCGAACATTATCGAATCGGTATCATCAGAATGCCCTGCTCCGAGTATATGCCCCATTTCATGGATGATTACCTTTATGATAATTTCCTTTTTGGGAGATATCCCGATTACAGCACAATTCGATCCATTACTGGTCCATCCTAACGCAGTCCTGATATCGGCTGATGTTAAACAGAACTTTTTTCCTGTAAATCCGATTGCGATGCCATTCTTGTTCATGTGCAGTTTTTCAAGAGAATCAAGCATTCCCTTTTGCTGAAAGGATGATATCCTTCCAGAGAAGAACCCCAACATGTACATTATCGAACCTTCTTTTTTTAGGACATCGTTCATTTCTCTTTCGATTTCAACAGAATCATCTCCGCCTATCAGTCCTAACTTCAAGGCTTCGCGAGCGAGAGAATGGGGAATGTCATCACCTTCGAGGGTTCTTACGATACCCTCTGGATAGATAGCCATGTCGTCAGGATATGGAGAATTCCATTTCCTTGTCTCGAGCACTGAAAATCTTATGTCAAATTGCTTTTCAATAACGCCTAAGGCAGTTTCGAGTTCCTTCCTTATTTCGAAATTCCAAGACGATCGCTCGAACTTCTCATCGCAATAGGGGACTATCTCAATATGCTTCATGGTTGACCTTATTTATATTTATAAAATAAATAAACATATTTGTCAAGTTAGTTGTCTTGAGTATTTCTCGATTATATTGTAATATTACAATGCTTTCCTAAATCATGGGCGGTTGGCGGAATTGGCAGACGCGCTGCGTTCAGGTCGCAGTGACCTTATGGTCATGGAGGTTCAAGTCCTCTATCGCCCACATGAGGGTATTTAGCTCAGTTGGTTAGAGCGTTGCGTTCACATCGCAAAGGTCACAGGTTCGAATCCTGTACTACCCACTTTTCAAAGAGCACTTTGTGCTTTTTTTGATTGCTTGTTATAATACCATCATAATCATTAAGGTAATTCTAAAATTATGGAACAGAAAATATCTATACGCCCGTCAAAGATGTCCGATCTAGGATCTTTGGCCGTAATGCTCAATTCATTGGTTGATGAGAAAGCAATGATATTCGTACAGAAGAAGGTTACAGCTAGCAAGATATCTATTCATTTCGAGAATGCAATTAAAGATAAGAAAATGGCTTACTTGGTCCTATCTATCGATAAGGAGATAATGGGGCGGGCTAAGATCACGGTCCAAAGCGGTCCAGAGAGGCATATAGGAGAGTTGAGTATTTATGTGAAGAAAGAAGCTAGAGGAAAGGGGTTAGGAGAGAGGCTGCTTAGGGAAATAATCGACAAGGCGGTGAAAAAATTCGATCTTAAGATAATCACCCTTACTGTTTACGCCAGGAATAAGATAGCAAGGAGTCTATACAAGAAGATAGGATTTGAGAAGATAGGAATATTCAAGAAGGGTATAAGCCATTACGGGGCATACGAAGATGTTATATTGATGGCGAAATATATTGATTGACAATCATACGTTTAGGCGTATATCATAGAAGCAGCAAATTAAAAGAGGTTTAACATGGTAAAAGTAATTGCTGGTATCCTAGGAGAACGTATCGATTTAGTGAAAAGATACATGAAGGAAGAAGGAAAGCGAGCAAAGGTCGTCTTTGGTGGAACGATCTTTGCAATAGAAGATATAATGGACTATGAAGGTGAGAGTAGTGAATTGACCTTTGAAGTCCCTTTGATCATCAGACATGAAGATGTCAAGCTATTCATCGAATGCTCAGACGGAAAGACTAAAGAAGCTTCATGGCTATCTTTTGGAACCAATGGAGAAAGGCTAGGCCCATTCTATTTCTTTAAGGAACCTAATCCCTTGATTGCAATATATTATTCTCTGAATGGAGCGATTCAAGTAGTTTTCACTGAAGAGGAAACTTTTTCGATAACAAGATTATCTCTTGAGAGAGTAGCTGATAAGATCATCTATAAGGAAGATCATATATGGTCAGGTTATATCAATGAACCAATCCCATTGACGCTTCCGGAATTAGAGCCGATGATCAGATTGGCTTTCGACTCATACGGATTCATGTCTAATCCGAGCAACATAATTACCAGATGCTCTTTTGCGATCAATTTCGGAAACAACCCATCCGACAAAGACCCCGAAGACGGTCATTTCCCAGAATAAGCTTTATGCTTATTTTTTTGATACTTACTATTGACATATCATCAAATTATATTACAATATTTTCAATGCTTTTATTTTAGAAGGCAGTCAGAGTTCTTTAAAAAGGTGAAAGAAATGGATTTAAGGCATTTATTTGTCATTTTCCTGTTGACGTTTATCTCAATAGGAATCGTATCGGCACTTGAAATCAACACGATTGGACCCGTTAATGAAGGGAATAATATTCATTATATGGACCCCTCTGGTCAATCGAAGGATATCCCGATCTCTTCGCACGAAGAAAGGGGACCAATCTGTATCAGTGAGCCAAAGGCTTCTCCAATATCTTCTCCGTCAATGCCCATATCGGCACCGTCAGGACCAATATCAGTACCAATATCTGTGCCGGTTTCAGAACCGACATCAGAGCCAGTGACCAGTCCGACTGGAGGCAATACGATTACTCCTGTATATGAGAGTCCGACCGTCGCACCGACTACAGGGAACACAGTTTATCCTGTGTATGAATCACCTGCAGTGAGTGTTCCGATAATACAGCCAGTTACGACTACTGCAGTCGGTATGCCAGTTACTAGTCAGGCATTTCCTAATAATACCGCGAATCATGTTCCGGTCATAACTGTCGGTAGTGATGTTCTAGTCGCCCCAGGACAGAAGGCATATCTTTCTGCGACGGTCAATGATCCAGATAATGGAGATAAGGTCTCTACGATCTGGTCAGTTCCTTCAGGGACTATAATGAATGGAGAAACCTTGGTAGCGACGTATATTGCCCCCAAGAATGTGGATAAGATCATTTCTCTTACAGCTACATGTACTGCTAGGGATAGTAAGGGAGGCATTAGTACTGCCGAGGTCAGGATAACTATCAATCCTTGGTATAGAGGCAACAATTCTTTTTCGTTGCCGATAGCCCCTGCTACAGGTTCTATGGCAGTAAATGCTTCAGGAGGTAATAAGAATCCTATCATATCGATTTCTGGTACTCAGGCAGTTATTGCTGGAGAACTTATCAGAGCGAATTGTTCTGCGCATGATGCAGACGGGGATCAGTTGAGTTATAACTGGTATTCGACAGAGGGGACGATATCCAACCCTGCAGCATCTTCGGTCACCGTAACTACACAAAATGCAATTGATTCCATCAGGACGATGATAGTGTTTGTCACGGTTACTGATAAGAAGGGTGGTATAAGTTCTGATTCTATGCGAGTCATGATCATGCCTGCCAATATGAGCGTGGAACCGATCGTGAATATGCAACAGCCAGTTTCCATAAGAGCAGGAGGGACTTTGAATATAAGTCCAGACGTCTTATCTCCGAAGGGTTTGCCCCTTCATTATGCCTGGTATTGCAGTCAAGGCGTGATTAATAATCCAAATAGTAAGGATATCATCTTTACTGCTCCGAATAATCCTGGAACGACAGTCGTCTGTAATCTGATGGCTATCGATTCTCAAGGAGGAATAGGGTCAGGATCGATGAAAATATCTGTCATTTAG
>JAQWEU010000006.1:17731-31325 GCA_028704755.1 Minisyncoccota bacterium
TCCAAATAGTAAGGATATCATCTTTACTGCTCCGAATAATCCTGGAACGACAGTCGTCTGTAATCTGATGGCTATCGATTCTCAAGGAGGAATAGGGTCAGGATCGATGAAAATATCTGTCATTTAGGCAGAATACAAGTATTACATATGTAATACTTTTTTATTTACAAGTATGACAATAGAGGTATAATATAAAATATAATTTTAAGAATAAATAATATGGAATATATTAAAAAAGAATTAGGGGCTATGAAGTTCATCGGAATCGGAAAAGATACTTCTATTAATATCTGTTCTTCCGACTGCCCTAGTATCTGGAAAGACTTCATGGCTGAATATCCAAAGATTAAGGAGATTAAGAACCCTGAAAAAATGTACGGGATATCAATCATGAAAGATAGTAGCGATTGTTCGTTTAGGTATATTGCTGCGGTCGAGGTTGAGGATATTGATGAGGCAGGCGATTTTGAGGGAGTTAGTATTCCTGCTGGGAATTATTATGTTTTTACCCATAAAGGAGGAATAGACACCTTACCATTGACTTATTCTAGTATCATGGAAGAGATCAAGTCGTCAGGTATGACTCAAGACTATTACTGGATAGAAGCTTACGACGAAAGATACCAATCAAATAGTAGCGAATCTGAATTCGATATTCTAGTCCCAGTCTTGTCTATTGAAAAATAGAAAATAATATCATATACTGTCAATAGTTTTCATGTTCGTTGAAAGTATTAATGATTTTATTGACAGTATCATCATTGGGATGAAGGCAAAGAAATTATCTCTTTGCGGTCTAGTCTTGAAGAAAAAAGCTCTAGCAAGGATGGAAGCAGATTTCAAGAAGGATTTCAAAGCTTTTCAGAAAAGGTGCTCACATCGGTTAGAGGAGGTCCATGAATTGGATCGGGATTATAGCAATGGATTCAAAGGTGAATCCAAGTCGATCATAAAAGGATGGAGATGCCATAGATGTGGTATTTTCATTCCACGGAAAAAAGGCAAGCCTTGGGAAGTCTGTCATATGTGCGGAAGCGAAAGTATGCGGACTTGGATATATCGGACTAATCCGAGGGAACAGACTAGATCAGGAATTGTTTACAGATGTACGGATTGCGGACATGAATATGTCATGCAGATAAATGATAGCTATTGTAAAGAATAGCTCTTTTTTTATAGCTAAAAACACTCCATAGAGAAGTGTTCTTATCTGTCGGGCTGCTGGGAATTGAACCCAGGTCTTACGCACCCCATGCGCAAATAATTCCGTTATACTACAGCCCGGAATCGGGCTTAAGGAATAACTAAGCTTTTTTTGACAAAGCTTTGATACATTTTGCACAAGCTATTATTCTTTTACCGGCAAAATCAATATATTTCTTCCTGTCTGTATCTGCAGGAACTGTAACCCATTGTAAGTTTGGATATTTTCTTTTTTTAGGACTCGGATTGTATCTAGAAATTAATTTCTTATACTGCCTCCCCATAAAAGATGATTTGCCACAAATTGTACATTCTTTTTCCATATACATAGGATATTAACAGAAAATTAAATAATTTCAACCCCCTGCACTAAATTTACTAAATAAATGATATATGTTATAAAGTATTTACAATAAAAATATGGAATTAACATACATAATATCATTATTAGTCCTAGTGTTTTCAGTCATTATCCATGAGATCGCTCATGGCACGATTGCGTATTCGCTAGGGGATGACACTGCCCAGGCTAGTGGGAGACTCAGTCTTAATCCTATTTCGCATATCGATCTGATGGGATCCATCATCGTTCCTGCCATGCTGATAATCAGCAGCTCCCCAGTCCTTTTCGGTTGGGCAAAGCCAGTTCCAGTCAATTTCAATAATCTAAGGGATCCGTGGGGTGAACTGAAGGTCGCTATTGCAGGACCAGCAGTGAATATACTCTTAGCCATTATTTTTTGCATGTTCATAAGATTTTCCTTGCTACCAGAGATGAATGGAATTTTTATGATTATCGCATCAATGAATCTTTTCTTAGCATTGTTCAATCTCATACCAGTTTTTCCTTTGGACGGTTCCCACATACTCTTTAACATCCTGCCAGAATCAGCTAATGGATTCAAGATGTTCATGATGAATAGCGGACTGTTTATCCTCTTGTTCATACTTTTTATTTTTCCTGGAACAGGTTGGATCGGCGATATGACGATGCGACTTATTTCCTTGATAGCTGGAATCAGTTATTAATGTTGTCTTAATTATGATTGTATAGTATAATTTATTTGCAAAGGTTTGAAATAAAAATAAGCAATATTTTTTATAGCAATAAATTCGGTCGGCCATAGAAAAGATTTGCATATTTTTATTTTTGATATATAATTAATTTATAATAATAAATAAAAACAAAAAAACAAATGAACGAAAATACTTCTAAGGTTGTAGAGTATGTGTTAGTAATTTTAATCGCTTTAGGTGTAAGTTACGCAGTGTACTCACAGGCAAACACTTACGAGACAAGATTTGATTTGATTGAGAAATCAATTAAGGATATTCAGACAAAGATTTCAACACTCGATGTTGACAATATCATCAACCAAATCAATATCAAGGGATTGAAAACACAAGTTATCACTCCAGATGTTCAGCAGCCAGCAACTCCTGCTACGACCGAGAATCCTGCAGCTCCAACAATGCCTGGTGCTCCAACTGTAGCTCCAGCTCCTACTGCAGCTCCAGTAAAATAGTTTATTTTAGGAAAACAGGGGAAACCCTGTTTTTTGTTTGACAAAGTATAATATTTATAGTATTTATTTAAGTACCCATTTTGGGAAAGATCTTTGAGGTAAAAAAATGAGACTTGAATTTTTGATTGTCTTAACCTTCTTCATCGCATTCGCTGGAGTAGGGGTTGTAAGCGCAGAAGAAGTCATCGCATCGGGACATCCAGACTGGAGTCCTGTAATGCTGAAAGCTGGCGATAAGATCGTCGGAATCGGACCAGACCTAGTCACCAAAGTCATGGATGATCTTGGGCTTGAGACCAATTGTTCATATTCCGGTCCATGGGACAGGGTCCAGGTAATGGGTATACAGGGTGACATTGATGTCATCGTTGCTGCCTACAAGACAGAGGAGCGGCAGAAGTATTTCGCATACTCTGACTCGTACTTCGATGACCCGATCGGATTATTCGCAGCAAAGCAATTTGCCTACAGTGGCAAGGAAAGCCTGCTCGGACACTCGATCGCGGTAACGAAAGGGGATAGCTATGGGAGCGAAATTGATGAGTTCCTAGTCACATCCTTGAAGGAAGGTAAGTTGACTCTTAGCGAGTATCCAGATGTGGATAGCGCACTTGCTTCCTTAGAAAAGGAATCAGACGCAATGCTCTATTCGGCCTATGCTGGAAGAACAGCAATCAATGAGGCTAAGTTCAAGAACGTGAAAGAGGTTGCAATCGTCGGAAGCCAACCGTTCTACATATTGATTTCGAAGAAATCGAAGTATGTGGAACTCCTTCCGCAGGTAAACAATCTCATCGCCCTTTATAAGGGTAATGGCGAACTCGATAAGCTAATCGAGGAAGCTGAATCCACTGGTTATTTATAACCAGTTTTTTTATGCACAAAGAGCGAACTTCTTTTATTTTTTCCTTAATTGTGATAACTTAAGACTATATGGAATATAATTTTTTTCTATATCTTTTAAGGAAAGTAGCCTTTGGCGTTGCCTTAGGATATGCTTTGTATACTATTTTCCTTTTTGCAAGACCTATCGCGGAATCGATCACCTTGGTGAAATATGAGGAAGACTTCTGGTTCTGGTCAGTAGTAGCAGGATCAATTATATTCGGATTTTTAGGTTTTTTAATTATTTAATGAAATATGAATTACAATCCAAAAGAAATAGAACGAAAATGGCAGGATAAATGGGAAAAAGAAAATATTAACCATGCGGAAGATTTCTCTGATAAGCAGAAATATTATGTTTTGGACATGTTTCCGTATCCATCAGGAGTGGGTCTCCATGTCGGTCATTTTAAAGGGTATGTAGCGACTGACATTGTCTCTAGATATAAGAGGATGCAGAATTTTGAAGTCCTCCACCCGATAGGATGGGATGCTTTCGGTCTGCCTGCTGAGAATTTTGCCATCAAGACAGGTATCCACCCAGAAATAACTACGGAAAAGAACATATCCAATATCAAGGAACAGATGAAGATTGCCGGTTTGAGCTATGATTGGGATAGGGAGATAAATACGACCGACCCTGATTATTACAAGTGGACTCAGTGGATATTCCTGAAGTTATACGAAAATGGATTAGCCTATAAGAAGCGCTTGCCAATCAATTGGTGTCCTTCATGTAAGACAGGATTAGCCAATGAAGAAGTTGTCGATGGAAAATGTGAGAGATGCGGAGCTGAAACGACAAAGAAGGATATTGATCAGTGGATATTAAGAATAACCGCTTATGCGGATAGGCTCTTGGAAGATCTCGATAATCTGGATTGGCCTGATAAGATCAAGGAGATGCAGAGGAATTGGATCGGCAGGAGCGAGGGCTGGGAAGTAGATTTTGAGATCAAGGATTCTGGTAAGAGAGTGACTGTTTTTACTACGAGGATCGATACATTGTTCGGATGTAGCTATGTTGTCATCGCCCCTGAGAGCCATTTGATTCCCGAATTGAAAGATAGTATTGAGAATATTGATGAGGTTCTGAGTTACGTAGAAAGATCGAAGAATAAGAGTGATTTAGAGAGGATAAGTGAGGTAAAGGATAAGACAGGCGTTGAATTGAAGGGTCTCAAAGCTATCAACCCGATTAACGGGAAGGAGGTATCTGTTTTTGCTGCAGACTATGTCTTAGCAAGTTATGGTACGGGAAGTGTCATGGCAGTACCTGCTCACGATGAAAGAGATTATGAATTCGCAAAGAAGTATGACCTCCCGATAACAGAAGTTGTTAAATCCAAGGGAAATGATTCTAGTATTGAAGAGAGTGCCTTTACAGGAGACGGCTTCTTGGTCAATTCTGACATATATTCGGAAATGGACTCTGAGAATGCCAGAAAAGCTATCGGAGAAAATCTTAAAGAAGAAGGTTTTGCTAGGCAAAAGGTGAATTATAAATTACATGACTGGCCGTTCTCTCGTCAGAGGTATTGGGGTGAACCGATTCCGATAGTCCACTGCGGGTGCTGTGGAATGGTTCCTTTATCTCTGGATGATCTGCCATTGACATTGCCTCATGTCGATAAATATGAACCAACCGGGACAGGGGAGTCGCCCCTAGCTGCAATTGATAGTTGGGTCAATGTAAAATGCCCCAAATGTGGAGGACCGGCAAGGAGAGAGACTAATACTATGCCTCAATGGGCAGGAAGTTGCTGGTATTATCTAAGATATCTGGATAATAAGAATGAAGCATCTCTAGTAGATGCCAATAAGGAAAAAAGATGGATGCCTGTAGATCTCTATGTTGGAGGAGCTGAGCATGCTGTCCTTCATCTTCTTTATTCGAGATTCTGGCATAAGTTCTTATTCGATATCGGAGCAGTGTCAACGAAGGAGCCTTTTCAGAAGTTAAGGAATATCGGATTGGTATTAGCTCATGACGGGCAGAAGATGTCGAAATCCAAAGGGAATGTGATTTCTCCTGACTCGGTAATCGAGGAGTTCGGTGCTGATACCCTGAGGGTCTATGAGATGTTCATGGGACCATTCGATCAAGCTATCGGCTGGAATGAGCAAGGAGTCAAAGGTGTAAACAGGTTCTTGAACAGGATTTGGGATTTAGCAGTAGAGACAGAGAATAAGATAAGTTCAGATGATATTATTTCTGAAACCCATAAGCTGGTCAAGAAAGTGACTAATGACCTAGAAAGGATGAAGTTCAATACCCCAGTCGCGTTCTTCATGGAGTATATAAATCTTGTCTACGAGAAGAAAAAAGAGATAGGTATTGATTCTATTTCCATACTCCTGAAGCTTTTCACTCCATTTGCTCCTCATCTATGCGAAGAATTATGGCAAGTATTAGGTAATGACGGTTCCATCTTGAAACAGGATTGGCCCGTATGTCGTGAAGACCTCATGAAGCAGGAAAAGACGATATTGATCGTCCAGATAAACGGCAAGGTCAGGGATAAGATGGAATTCGATGGAGGAATCGATCAGGAAGAGGCTGAAAGGGTTGTCAGGGAGAATGAAGTGATCAGGAAATGGATAGATGGCAAAGAGATAAAGAACATCATATTAGTGAAAGGAAAATTGATAAATATCGTTGTCTGATTATTAAAATAATAAATTAAGAATATGTGCGGTATTGTTGGCTATATTGGTAAAAATCCTGCCTTACCGATCCTTTTTTCGGGATTAGAGAGGTTGGAATATAGGGGATATGACTCGTTCGGGTTCTGTGTCTTGGATGATGATAAAGTAGATTATTTTTGCAAGGAAAAAGGAAAAATATCTGATCAGTGTCATATCAAGGATTCTCATTCCATAGGAAATGTCGGGATTGCCCATACAAGATGGGCAACGACTGGAATGGTGACGAAAGAGAACGCTCATCCACATTCCAATCAAGACAAGGACATCTTTGTCGTTCATAATGGAATCATTGAGAACTATAAGGAGCTCAAAGAGAAGCTCATTTCTGAAGGATATGCATTCGCTTCTGAAACCGATACGGAGGTATTGGCTCACCTTATCGACAAATACTTCAAAGGTAATCTAGAGGATGCTGTAGTGGAGGCGATCAAGGAGGTGAGGGGTACGTATGGACTAGCAGCAGTTTCCACTAAGGATCCTAATAAGATAGTGGCAGCAAGGATGTCCTCTCCATTGCTCATAGGGGTTAATGGTGACGAGTTCATAATCGCCTCTGATCCTTCAGCGATAATAACGAGGACGAGACAGATAATCCATCTCGACGATAATGAGATAGCAGTCTTAACAGATGAAGATTTCACTATTTCCAAGATAGAAAAAGAGACTCGATGCCTTAATGTTACGAATAAGGAGATAGAGATGATCGAATGGGATATTGAACAGGCCGAAAAAGGGGGATATGAGCATTTCATGCTGAAAGAGATAATGGAAGAGCCTAATGTCATAGAAGACGCTATAAGAGGCAGGATCAATATCGAGCAGGCAAATGCAAAGCTAGGAGGACTTGACTCCATACAAGAGAGATTGAGGGGCATTAACAATATCGTCTTAGTCGGGTGTGGTACCGCTTATTATGCTTGTAAGGTCGCTGAGTACATGTTCGAGGAATATGCAGGAATATCTGCAAGATCGGATATCGGCTCAGAATATCGTTACAGGAAGACGATAATGAGTAAGGATACTGCCGGGTTATTCGTTTCCCAGTCAGGAGAAACTGCTGATACTTTAGCTGCACTCAGGGAGATGAAGGAAAAGGGCATCTTGACTATAGGTGTGACCAATGTGGTTGGATCTAATCAGGCTAGAGAGACTGATGCTGGAGTCTATACGAGGTCCGGACCAGAGATCGCAGTGGCTTCTACCAAGGCCTTCATAGGGCAGTTGACGACCTTAGCCCTGATGACCGTCTATTTAGGTAGGCAGAGAGATATGTCTCACGTGATGGGAGAAAGGATCATCAATGAAATAAGCAATCTTCCTGAATTAGCAGAAGAGATATTAGCCCTGAAGGATGATATAAAGGTGATAGCTGAGAAGTATTCTCACTATAGGGACTTTTGGTTCATCGGTAGAAAATATAACAGCGCTATTGCTCTTGAAGGGGCTTTGAAATTGAAAGAAGTGTCATATATTCATGCAGAGGGGACTGCAGGAGGAGAATTGAAGCATGGTCCATTAGCCTTGATCGATGAGAATTGTCCGACCGTGGCAATATGTCCGAGCGATTCAGTCTATGAGAAAATGCTTTCGAATATCGAAGAGGTCAAAGCAAGGAAAGGTAAGATTATCGCCATTGCCACAAAAGGTAACGAAGAGATAAGGAAGATTGCCGATGACGTCATCTATATTCCTAAGACATTAGAGATGTTGACACCGATCCTATCAGTCATTCCATTGCACCTATTCTCATACTATGTGGCTTCTGCCCTAGGAAGGGATATCGATAAGCCTAAGAACTTGGCTAAGAGCGTTACTGTAGAATAAAGAAAGCCGGCATTCATTCATGCCGGTTTTATAATAAAAAAATTCTCTTTTTAGAGAATCTTCAATACTGATATGATATCTAAACCCTGATAATGGTCAGATACCGATGCATTGATCAGGTAATAGCCATTCTTTTTTTCTATGTTGTATATCTCTTTCTGGTTCTTAACATTGAACATGAAGCTTTGTCTTTTACCTTTATCATCATGGAAAGAAATGCGGCACTTTCTGATTTCTTTTCCGCAGAACAATCCCCAAGATATCTTTACAAGATCCCCTTCAAAAATATTGTCTCCATAGTGGACAAGTATTCTTGTGTCATTATCGATCAGTGGCCCTGCTGCACTCGATAAAGTTGCTAGTGCATAACCTGAGAGCATGATGATCGATAAAGCTATGATAACAGCTAGTATTTGGTTCATTTCCTTACCTCTCCCAATGAGCTAGATATTAAGAAGATATGATAATATGGTCTTTTAGTCAATGCGCGTTATTAGTTTTGAACAAAAAAAAGAATCAATAATGATTCATTTCAATTAACAGGAACTTGATAATCCTGTCAATGTAGTTCGGATGTTCCATCCTTTTCATGTCCCTTTTGTGAGCGATTTCTCTTCTCCTGTTCAGATCCGAGAGATAAGTTTTCTGCTTACTTATGAGCATACATGACATTGCCTTATCATCAATCGTTAAAGAAGGATGGAATTCATTCCTCCTTACCCAGAGACGGTACCACCATAACTTGATAGTACAGTTCCAGACCCTTACCTTTAAGAAATAGATGCGGAATCTCAAATAATCGATCATAATTCACCTTGAAAGTTTCTTAGATATTCTTTGCATAAGCAGAGGGTATTGTCAAGATATTTATAAAAAAACTGCATTTTGCAGTTTTATAGACCCGATAGATCAGGATGGACGAACTTGCCATCGATCATTATCGGTATATTGTCGAAGTATATGATACCTCCTCCGAATTCCGGACGGATTACCTTCACAAGGTCCCAATGTGTCAATGAATTGTTGCCATTATCAGTCTCCTTATGCGCTGAGCCGGGAGTTAGATGGAATGAACCGAGTATTTTCTCATCGAATAAGCTATTCTTGATCGGAACGGTTATTCCTGGATTCGTACCTATTGCGAATTCACCAAAATATCTTGACCCTTCATCAGCATCAAGTATTTTTTGGATCTCACCCTCGCCTTGGTCGCAGCTAGCCCTTACTATCTTACCTCTTTCGATCATGAAGCTTACATTTGACCAATCCTTTCCTTCATATATCGAAGGAATGTTGTAATTGATTATCCCATTTACACTTTCTTTTATCGGAGCAGTATAGACCTCTCCGTCAGGAATATTCCTTTCTCCGTGGCAACTTGCGACTCCTATGCCTTTGATAGAGAAAGTCAGATCAGTTCCGTCTGGAGAAGTTATCCTGACTTCATCAGTCCTTTCCATCAATGCTTTCAGTCTACTATTGAATCTCTTTATCGATCCATAGTCTTGCAAGGTCGCATTGAAGAAGAAATCAGTATAGTCCTGAGTGCTCATGCCTGCCATTGCAGCATCATGATCTGTCGGCACTCTAGTTATGCACCATCGCGTATTATCAACCCTTTCATCGATGATTGGATCGATGACACTCCTATTCTTGGATATCCTCTCTAAGGGGACACCCTTGAACACTAAGCCATTCGTACGGGCTCTTATCCCGATATAGACATCGATTTTCTTCATCTGATCGAGCTCCCACTCAGGGAAGAAGGTCAATTGCATGTCATTGGCATTCAATAAGAAATGTCTCTCAAGGTCGTCGAGTACGATCCGGTAGACCACATGAGCAGCTCCTAGCTCCAAAGCCTTTTTGTAAATAGCGAAAAGCAATGGTAACGCTTCAAGCTCTGTGATGCTCAGAAGTACCTTATCACCTGGCCTCATTGCTGTCGATCTGCAGAATGTCTCTGCTAATCTGTTCCACCTTTCATCATTCATGGTTGTCATCATGTACATCTTCATTCCTCCTATGTTTTTAAATAGCTACCTATCGATATCGTCTTGTCATAAAAGGGGTATTAAGTCAAATTCCCATAAGAAAAAAGATTAGTTGCTATTGACATAATAGGTGTTATATTTTACTATAATACTATGGTAATTTTACAATTACATATGGACAAGGTTTATACTTCCCATAATCTGATTCATTTCGCTATGAATGAGATGAAAAGGGAGGTGGCTAACTATGAGATGATTGAAGAAACATTGATAGATAATTACGGAAAGGAGGAAGCAGGAATTGCGATCTCGATACTGTCTTTGATAGTTTATTTTGATTTCCTGATTTTCGGAGACAATAAAGTCGGAAAGAAGATTGTTAAGAAAGGTTATTTCTTTGCTTCATATGGATCAAAGCATGATGAATATGTCATCAATATGAGCCATATCAAGAAGTTATTAAGGACTAGGGATTTTGGATATTTCCTTAATATTTGCAAAGAAGGTCTTTTCAAGGAGATCAAGCAGAGCATTGAGGATGTCATTATATCAACAGCGGCCCATGAAGTAAGACACAGGATCCAATATAAGAAGAAGATCAAGGGATTCCTTAAGAATACTAATACTAGGGATGAGACGATTAATTGGCTCATCAAGTACAGGAAAATAATTGCGGATCAGGAAAAGCGTGATTTTCTTAAAGAAAGAAGAACCCGTCAATATGTCAAAGCTCGAACATCAAATAATGAATTCGATGCTAATCTGATAGAGAATTATTTCTTGATAGCAATGCTTGAAGGCATGAATATCGAGAAGATGAGAAAAGTTCTACTATTAGAACCAATAAGGCTATTCAATTGAATAGCCTTTTATTTTATTACCAGCTTCCGCCGCCGCCGCCGCCTCCTCCTCCGCCGACTCCGCCAGCACCTCCTAATCCGCTTGCGCCTGAGCTAGCCATTGTTGTCGATACTGAATTGCCGATATTTGATATGTCTGAAGCGATTACAGCAGAATTGAAGGCCATCCCGCTCTGTCCTACATACCAGTTAGGTTGATAGGTCAACGACTCAAATTTCTTTGCCCATTCTTTTTCTAATCCGAATATTATCGCATAAGGCAGTAATTCCTCAAAGTGTTCTGGGCTTTTTTCGGGAGCATTATGGAATTTTATCCTTTCTATCTCAGCCACGGAAATATATTTTTTCAACCCCTCAAGGTATTCTTTTGCTTCGACGCCTTTTATCGTTTTCTTCGGCATCAGTAATGAGAAAGTAAGCACTCCGAAGAATAGGAATAATCCTATTAGTCCAGGAATAGCGAATCCCAATATCATAGGAATGATGAACATCGGCAAGAACATGCAGGCAGAGATAAGTCCGTTTACTACTTTCACATCACTTGGGTTGTTTGGAAAATAACCCTCTTTTGTCAGTCTATCATATATTATGTTCGGCCCTTCTGATGTCAGGAACCCTCTTAGATTAGTCGAATAACTATTTCCTATCTCTTGAGCCATTTTCTTTATCTCAAAAGTCGTGATTTCGTTCCTTCCTTGGTCGAATAATGCCTTTATCATTCCTGATTGGTACTTCGTCAATCCATCATCAGATTCTTTCAACTTGATGAACTTATATCCATCATTATCGAATAAAAGTACTTTTTCAGTGACCTTTTCTATCTTTAGATATCCTTTTATGGCTAATTGTATTATTTCAGCTCCGATATTCGTCAGGTCTACAGACTCAGTTGTTATGGTCTTTGATTCAAGCGGAGATATTCCATCCAATGGAGAGTATTGAGGGATGATGACGTTTTTTCCTTTTGGATCCCTTCCATATCTATACCAGCGGAAGAAGAAGAATATGAATATCAAGAAAGGGATAGGGAAGTACCAGTTATCCTCGATGAATTGCATCATTCTTTCCTCCTTAGTGGGTTCATATATTATTCCTTTAGGCATTCCCAATGCAATAGTTACTCCTTGCGAAGGCGTTAATTCGTCAATATTCGCTATCAGCCGTCCGTCTTGTTCTGAAAAAGTACAATTGTTCTTAGATTCAGCGTAACCATAATAGCAATCATGCTGGTTTATATCCTTACCCTCGACTGATATGGAGGCATTCTTGATAGGAACTTCCCAATCCGTCCCGATAGCATTCCAATACAGCTCATCATGGTCCTCGAAGTAGTTCATCGCCCTTTCAACTTTATACTTTATGACATAGTCTTTTTCTCCAGTAACGAGAACATCAGGATCTCCGATCTTTATTTCATAATTATCAGAACCTATTGAGACTTCGTATGTATACTCTTTCCCGCTCTCATCAACCACAGAAATGTCTTGGTACTTCAGATTAAAATGTCCTTTTTCATTCTGATAGCTATAAGGAAGGTTCCTGAATATGCCATGCCTGCTGGCAGACTCGAAGTCATAAAGTATGTTCTCCTTGATATCGACAGTGGAATCGCTATTGATCTTGATATCTACATCATAATCCTTGATTGTTTCTGCATAAGAAAAAGAGAAAGATAGTAATAGGGCAAGTACTGCGAAAATGGATTTATTTTTCATATATTTATTTAATTATTTTTGTGGTAATAGTACCTTTTTTTATTCAAAATAACAAGATTCACATTGACTAATGAGCTTTAAAGTATTATCTTGCAACTAGTACATATGATAACAATCAGTGTTAATAACAAGTTCATCTTGGCAGGCATTGCCACGATAACATTACTCGCTTCGTTGTATCTTACATATGAGGCGAAGATCATCGCCGAGTCAGCCGGACGTATAGCATGCTTTATTATACTACTATTTATAGTTATAATCATCTTTTCTATCAGTAAGGGGCTTAGTGATATGAGCTCTCATTAAAAGGCATTTCAGCCTTTTTTATTTGACATATATCCATATTCTTGTTACTTATTAATCGATCAAAATGCATGAATTGAAAGTTGAGGTCGTCAAGGATGATGACGGAGCGGTAATCGGATTCGATCTTTCAGCCCTTCCTTCAGATGAGGCTGAATGCTTTGTCAGAAGTCTTCCAAGGAATCTTTACCTGGGAATGGCAAGCATTTCTTTCACTGAGAAAGAAATGATCATTACCAATGAACCAGAAGGGCCATGTTCTTTCGACTTACCTCCCAAAGAGATATCGGTCCTCAAAGAATACCTTGATACTCTCGGAAAGGGTACGGTAGCAGAAAAGATCCAATTGAAAGGATTCAATCATACTGCTCAGTTCCGTTTTCGGAATGAGGGCATCAGGCAGAGGTAGCTAGTCTCATAAGCACAATATGTGCTTTTTTTATTGCCCTGTCTAGGTCCAGATACATATGATACACATTAAGTTTGTAAATTGATGTAGTTTTGGGTGGAAATATTCGTATCTTTTACCTTGTCTAAATATTCATTTGGAGTAAGATAATCAAGGGAAGCATGAG
>JAQWEU010000007.1 GCA_028704755.1 Minisyncoccota bacterium
AATCCTTGAGTGCTACTACCAGTTCCTTCACTTTGAACTGGACCAAGGGAAGCAGTACTAACACTGTAGTGAGAAGGAGTCTCAATACTCCTCCGACCAATCAGGAAGAGGGTACTTTGGTATACAACAATACTGGTTCTTCCTTTACTGACAGTGATCCTACTCTCGCCAAGAACACTACTTATTGCTATTCCATCTGGTCATACAATCCTAGTACTGCTGCTCTCTCGACTTCACACATCTCCGGATGCGGAACCCTGTCCAATATGGCAAGTCCTACCAATCTCACTTTCCCTACAGTAGCCTACAATTCCATCATCCTTAACTGGACACCTGGAACAGGTTCTACCAAGACCTACATCGTCAGGAAGCAAGGCTCTATTCCTGCGAACAAGGATGATGGCAACCTCATCTATAATGACAATGGCAATGTTTTCATCGATACAGGACTCTCTGACAATACTCAGTATTGTTATGCTCTTTATGCAGAAGATGATACTAAGAATCCGGTGGAATATACTGAGGCAATTACTGGATGTCAGATTACTTCAATGCTTGTAGGAGGAGCTGGGTCATTATTATCTGTCATAACTGCTATGGATGGTACTGGTAATGGAGATAAGACTGCTGTTACTCAATATGCCTCTATTCCAGTAGAGTATGTAGAAATCTCAGGTGACACTACATACACAACTACTCCTACGATAGGCAATTCTACTGCTGATGCTAGGATGCTTGTTTTGCGATATAAGGGGAATCTTACCATTGACTCAGGAGTTAGTCTGACCCCTCAAGTCAGAAAGAGAGGAATGCTCCTTTATGTCGATGGTACGCTTACTGTTAATGGCACTATTTCTATGGCTGCACGAGGTGCAGCCAATGTAGCTGGTGACAGGATACTTATACTTACTACAGGAGGAACTGCATATGAGGTGCCAGCTGTTGGGGGGAGCGGTGGGAAACCTGGCTCTGCTGGGATTAATGGACAGACTGGTGGTGGTGGTGGCGGCGGGTCATATTCTAGTACAGGAGGAAACGGAGCAGCAGGAACTTCTTACTCGGGAGGAACAGGTGGTGCAGCAGATGGGGGTGATGGAACAGCGAATGGAGGGAGAGGTGGAGATTGGGTGAGTAATTGGGGAGGTTGTGGTGGGGTTGGAAATCCTGGAGGTATTAGCAATGGAGGACCGAATGGACCAAATGGAGGACATAACTATTCGGGAACTGGTGGATTATTAATCATATATTCAAGAAATGTAATAATTGGCTCAACTGGAATAATTAACGCTAATGGAACTAGTTCGTACGGAAGCGCTACTAGCTATTGGGCTGGAGGAGGAGCTTCTGGTGGAGGCTCAGTTAATATATTTTATAGCGGTAACTTGGCTAATAATGGAACAATAGAAGCTAACGGAGGAGCTGGTGGAGTAGCTAGAAGTTCTAACGGGTATAGTGGAGGAGCTGGGACAGTGCGAGTCTTTAGATATGATCCCATTGCCATATCTCAATTAAGCAGGAAAAGAATTATTGCTATAAACAATTCAACATCAAATACGCTTACTGACTATTAGACCATGATAGATATTCCGTATGATTCAGATATGAACAATGATTTTAGTGATATAAGATTTTCGGTTGATGGAAGCGAGAAGTTAGGATATTGGATTGAATCCAAGACTGATTCGGTTTCTGCAAAAGTATGGGTAAAGATACCTTCTATTCCAGCTAATTCATCAGTTTCTCTAGGTATATATTACGGTAATTCATCCGCCACTGCTCAGTCTGCAATCTCAAACGTATTCATACGTGAGATAAGTAACTTAAAAGGATTTTGGAATATGGATGAGTCAATTGGTAATTCAGTTGGCGACTACTCAGGTTATTCTAATAACGGTACGGCTTATGGCGCAACAACTATTGACGGAAAGTTCGATAAGGCGAGGTTGTTTGATGGACAGAACGATTATATAACAGGACCGTCAACAGGCTTTCCATCGGGAACTACAGCAAGGTCATTGACCTATTGGGCTAAGCCGACTGCAAATACGGGAAATTATCAGATAGTATTTCATTATGGACCGATAACCGCTCAGCAAGGATGGGGGAGTGGTATAACTGCTTCGGATCAAAAATGGTATGTATCTCAAATCGGCTTGGACACACGAGCTAATTCGATAGATTGGGGGAATTGGGTGTTCATCGCTATCACTCAGAACGATAGTGGCGGATATATTATATATCAGAACGGAATACAGATAGCAACTGGAACCATGGCAACGAATACTGTATTGAGCAATTTCTTAATAGGACAGCATTCATCAAATTACTGGTTCAGTGGGGTAATTGATGATCTTGCGTTCTATGATAAAGTCTTGAATGTTCAAGAAATTACTGACATCTATAACAATCGGACTTATGCCATTCCAAGTCATACAGGGAATTCATTAGTGCGAAAGTATTCTGAAGCAGAGCCTTCTTATGTAATCGGACAAGAAGAGATGAATTAGTAATTATAGCGTCGAATCATTCATATATAAAAAAACCGTTAAGATTTCTTAACGGTTGTTTCTGGTCTGATAATGGGTAAGAACACCCTGCTTATGAAAAGCTTCATAGCGAGGTATCTGTATCCAGAATCCCAGAAAATACTTTTCCCATCAATCCTATCATGTAATTTAGGACTTGACCGGGGAAAGAATTTTTCATATCCTCCATTCATCAGCCCATTTTGCAAAGTATCTCTTTCGAGCTCTTCTAAGCATAATGAGCGGGCGCTTAATCCATGGAGCATTTTTTTCTCATTGCAGAGATAATCAGTTAATAGTTTTTCGAATAAGTACTTGATAGTTTCTTTTTCTCCTATCCAAACAGAGCCGAATAAAACATGTGCCCAATAGCTCTGTCCTAATGATATTCCATTATTATGGATATCATTGATTTGAAGCAGTCCACTATTCTTCTCTAACCAGAATTCAGTTACTTTGTAGTTGGTTTGGTTAGTTGGAAGGATGTGTTTTACGATAGCCTCTATTATGTGGCGATTACCGAATGAGATGCCTGGCTTGATCATTATACCAATTTCAATACCTGAATCATCTGATCCGTATCCCTTGAACTGCGAACCGAAAAGCATTATCACTGGATAAAGAAAGCGGGAGATCAGCTTGTTAGAATTGATAATATCAATTGCTTTTTCTATGCTAGTGACTTCATGCGTGAGGTGTTGCAAGTTTTTTGAAAATGGTCCTCCTAATGCAGGAATGGTTATTCCTAATTCTGCTAATCGCTCTTCGTCTATGACCGACAGGCTACATAGGTGTCGATAGGCTTTTGATAAAGTTTCTCGTAAATGACCCTTATCATTCATCCACAAGCTTAATAGGTAGTTATAATACTTTTCATATACATCAAACCCGTTTATCTTACCAGATTTCATGATTGCGATCATGATGCCTTCGATCAGAACCTGATTAAATAGCAGGTTCTCACTTGCAAATCTGATCATTTCCTTAGGCAGGATTTTTTTGCCGATAATTATCCGGCTTATATATTCTCCTGAGGATTCGATTACATCTTTTTTCTTACTCTTCTTGATATTCCTTATCTCCTCCTTAGAAAATCCTTCATAATCATCATTTTCAATCTGATTATTGATCTTCACCAGGTTTTCCATAATCTCGTTCAGGGATCTTTGGTTTTCCTTGTAAGTCCGACCAGTATCATCTTCTGATCCGAGAGCGCAGAAAGCATCGATTATACTATCTCTCAATACCTGGCTGTCATCATGATCAGTCAGGGCAATCGCATCATCCATGTCGATCAATCCATTCTCGATGAATTTCGGAATCAGATGAGCGGCTTTTACTACTCGAGGCATATTGTAATAATACTCTATTGCATTATTACCATCGATGAAATTAGCACGGATATCTTCTATGAAAAGCATATCTTTCCAGGCTTCCATGTATGACTGTTCAAACCGGTCTAGGGCCCGGCTCAATTCTTTTCTGAAAGAGTGCTTTTTTCTGTCTGGCAGCAATTCTAAAGGGAGATAGAGTATCAACCTCCTGTTTGCATGGTCTTGTAGTAAGAGAGTCAGATCGTCATAAATCCTTATTGCAATGTCTTCCAGGATAGTCCTCTTTTCTATTATGCAGCTAAGAGGGGTGTTCAGAGAAGGTAAGATCTTTGAAGCATTATCAAGACACTTGATCAATTCTTTTCTTAGCCCCACTTGCATCCTGAGAGCATGATTGGACGAGATTTTCGCTGGCCATAGTTCCGTTAGTTCTTCCTGATCGAAAAATGATTCGATCGGTACTGAGCGTATTTTCATTCTTAATCACCTCCTTTTGTTTTATGGATCCATGGAATTGTTAAGGTACGCTTTCCATCCATTCAGGAAAGTATTATTATGATAATATAAATATCAAATATGTCAAATAAGATATCATATTATTCAATTGCTGTCTCATTATATAGGTTTTTCATTTTAATCCATTCATGATAATATGAATCTATGCTGAATCATAAAGATAATAAATTTCAATATATTTCCAAGATCAATTTAGCTATTGATTATATCGAAAAGAATATAAGGAAGAAGATCAAGCTTGAAGATATTGCCAAAGCTTCTGGCTTTTCTCCTTTTCATTTCCATAGGATATTCAAGGCAATCACAGGGGAGAATCTTAATCCATTCATCCGCAGGGTCAGGATAGAGAAAGCCGCTTTCATGATTTCTAATAATGATTACAGTCTTACTGAAATAGCCTTGAAAAATGGTTTTTCTAGTTCTCAATCTCTTTCAAGAGAGTTCAAGGAGTTTTTCAAGACTACTCCTAGCGAGTATAGGAATAGCAAGATTTGCTACACGAAAAGCAATAAAGAGAAAGACTATGTCCTAGACTTCCATTATAATGACGATAATAGTCGGCCGACTATTTATTATAAATCATTAATAAATAATAGTATGAAAGTAGAAATAACAACATTGCCAGATATGACCTTAGCATACATCAGGCATATCGGGCCATATAAGAATAATCCAAAATTATTCGAGGATCTTTTCGGAAGATTATGTGGATGGGCTGGCCCAAGGAATCTTATCACTAAGGATAGTAAATTTCTTTGCATTTATTATGATGGTCCAGATGTTACTGATGAATCTAAATTGAGAATAGATATCGGCGTGAGTGTTCCTAGCGATACTGATGTCGATGATGGGGCAGGCAAGCAGGAGGTCAAAGGCGGTCAATACGCGATTACGAGGTGTATCGTGAAAGAACCAAAGGATTATGAGAAGTGTTGGAATGAATTATATATGAACTGGCTTCCTCAAAGTGATTACCAGCCAGACGATAAGCCTCCGTTCGAAATGTATCCAGTAGAATGTAAATTAGATAACGGGGACATGATTGTCGACATCTGCATTCCTGTAAAGAAGAAATAGTTTTTTAGCCTGGCATTAAGTGCCAGGTTTTACATTAAAAAAACACCATTGATTGGCGTTTATGTATGGAGGGGATTCTGAGGGAATCCCCAAGGCGATTCTGTTGCGGGTATTGTACGCACATTTGACTGTCTGATTCATTTAAATGTCGAGTGCGCCGAACCCTGGCTCCATAATAAATGTTGATAATCTATTCGTAAGGTACATTTCTATTCACCTCCTATGAAAATCGGTGCAATATTAAGGTAATAGGAAATGGAGTATTTGTCAATTATCCTATATTGACATTAAGAGTGAATATGTTATTGTTTTAATGCTTCAAAAAAGCATTCGATCTTTGAAAGGAGAGCCTATGTCTGAAGAAGGACAGATTAGTTTTGTTAAGGTGATCTGTATAACGATTATCTTTATGCTTGTTTTCTTTGGTGTCGTCTGGTTCACGGTTATCGCTGGTGAGACTGTTCAGGTAGCTCACGACCAGTTAGGACCAAAAGCTATTCTGGTGAAGTATGAATGGTTCAAGGATATGTCAGCTGCACTAGACAGTAAACTGAGCACTATCGACGCTTATAACAGCCAGTTAAGAGAAATCGAAGTAATGGATGGACAGGACCGTAAGAATTGGCCTGATGGAGACCTTAATACATATAATTCAGTTACGAGTGCTAGATTAGGACTCATCGGATTATATAATAATGAGGCAGCTCAGTACAATTCCAATATGGCCAAGGTCAACTATTATTGGGCTAACGCAGGGAACTTGCCCCAAGGAGGAAAAGCTCTTCCTAAGGAGTACAGGAGATACATCGATAAGATAAGTGGATTGCAGGTATACGAGTGAGGAATCAAATGCAGAAAAAAGCTATTATCATAGTAGCTATTGCCATTATGGCAATAGCCATGTTATCGGCTGGATGCACATCCATGAGTAAGTCTGATTCAGGAGTGGAGAAAGCTTCTGTATCGGTAGCGACCGATCCAAGCGGACACAGTATAGAACAGAACAACATTATCGAACGTTACAAACGGGATAATGAGATTGGATCATACAAGTATCTATATGTAATCAACGCCTACACTAATGACGTGGTCTATATGAGTACTGTCAAAGGAAAGGTTACTAGTAGCGGTAAGAGGCTTACTCCTAGGGCCTTAGCTGGTGGTCAATGGAACAACGGAGCTGCAGGTGTCATGATTGCTGGAAACCAGTACGAGACTACAGAAGTCATCGAAGATGATGGAACATATGGAGACAGTGTCCCATACATATATTGGTTCGATGGAAACGACGTTTATCATCAGCAGTATATTAATGGGGGATCGATAATTCATGTATCTGATCAGCCACTTGTCCTGCCTAAGGCCGTTCTAGACATCTCGATGAAATCGAAGTAGAGATAGTTCTTTATCTGAACTTACATAGCAGAAATCACTTTCTGCTTTTTTTATTTAAAAAAATCTAAAAACAAAAAAGCACTATTCGAGTGCTTATTAAGAGGGTTGAGTCTGGTTGGACCCTCTGCAGAAAAATATTTTCTGCTCGTAGAATTTGGCTACTAGCCAAACATCATATCCTCCATATTACGCCAGGGTCCCACTTCATACCTCCATCACGGAAAGTGCAGCTGCAAAACCAATTGAAAGGTACTGCGTCATCTTTTCTTCTTACACCTCCTTTTACAGTTAGTACATATATATCTAATACGAAAACATCTAATTTGTCAATGATCATTAAGGTTATTAGTAGATTGATAATTTGACAAAATTATAACAATAGTTTATAAATTATGTGTCTCGGAAGAGACTGAGGTTTTGAATGTTGGTTTTTATCATCATTGCCATCGTGGCAATAATATTTTTCCTGAAGGGGCTTGTCCTCATCAAGGATGACAAGGTTGGAATAGTCACTCGAAAGATGACTGGCAGAGAGATGCCTCAAGGGCAGATCATTGCAAGGAGCAAGGAGGAGATTGGTGTCCAGGCGAATACCTTGATGCCGAAACTCTACTGGTTCATGCCATTCATATGGAGTGTCAAGAAGGTTGAAGTAACGGTGGTAGCACCAGGGCAGATCGGAATAGTCGAATCTATCGATGGAGAATCACTTCCATCTGATAGGGTGTTCGGTGATTCCGTAGAATGCAATCAATTCCAGGATGCGACGGCTTTCCTTAATAATAAAGGGAAGAAAGGTCCGCAAGTTGCCGTCCTTCGGCCAGGAAAATATCGTATAAACACCGAAATTTTCCATGTAAAAGTGGAAAAAGCTACCGAAATCCCAGAGGAGAAGATCGGAGTGGTCGTTGCTCAGGATGGGCAACCTTTACCATCAGGGTATATTATTGCCCCACAGATGGATGAGATCGATCACAGATACTTCCAGAACGGACAGGACTTCGTTGATGGTGGAGGATATCGTGGACCGCAGCTGGACACTCTCCAGCCAGGACAATACTACATCAATAGTAAGTTGTTCAAGGTTTCGATATATGACATCTCAGATGTTCCGCCAGGGTACGTGGCAGTAATAAGGTCGAATGTCGGCAAAGAACTTGCCAAGACAGAGGACCTTCCAGCTCCAGTCCCTGATGTTCCGGATTTTGGACAGCCTGTCCACGAGAAGGAAGAAGTCGTTCTGACGAACGACAAATTCAAAAGAGGTATCTTTCAAGAGCCAGTAGGTTCGGGTAGGTATAACCTCAATCCATTGGCTTATACTCCGTTCTTGGTACCGACCAGCGCCATCACGATTGATTGGGCAGCCGGAGAAGAGGTCCGAACAGACGGATCCTATGACAGGGATAGAAGGTTTTCCTCTGGAGAAACACTGGATGATAAGATCAAGGAATTCTTCAAGTTCAGTAACTTGAAGGTCACTTCGAAAGATGGTTTCATCCTCGAGGTAGACGTAAGGCTCGTGATCAGGATCACTCCAGCAAACGCACCTTTCATCATTGCCCGGTTCGGATCGATTTCGAACCTAGTGAACCAGATTGTTCACCCGTTGATCGATTCGGCATTCCGTAATAAGGCCGGAGAAAAAGCAGCTTTGGAATTCGTCAAAGAAAGGACAAAGCTTCAGGCTGATGCCCTTGAACATGCACGTGAGGTATTCAGGCAATATCATATCGAGGCACAGGGACTACTTGTAGCTTACATCGATGTCGATGAAGAACTGCTTAAGACCCAGACTGACCGGGAGATAGCTATCCAGAAACAGGAGCAGTACAATCAGCAGGCAGCTGCAGAAGAGAAGCGTATTGTCGTCCAGGAGATGACCGCAAAGGCCAATAAGCAGCCTGAAGTCGTAGCAGCTCAATTATCGATTGAGATAGCTAAGAACCAGGCTGAAGCTGCAAGAGAAGAAGCAGCAGGTATTCGTGACTCAACGAAAGCTAAGGCTGAAGGAGAGGCTTTCCAGGTCAGAGAAGTCGGATTGGCACAAGCTCAGTCATATCAGGCGCAAGCTGATGCTCTTGGCCCACAAGCCCTCGCATCGATCAAGATCGTTGAGACGATCGGCGCAAAAGGAATTGAAATTACTCCGCAGATCCTGGTTATGGGGGGTAATGGCAGCGGAGGAGCTACTGAATCCCTTCTTAATACTGCACTGACAGGCATTGTTGCCAGCCAGTTCCCAGTGAAGAGGGAAGAGGGTATTGTTCCTCAAAAACAAGATGTTTCTAAGTCGGATATTTCCATGTTACCAACAATGGAAATACTGGAAAATCTAGACGAATGAACTAAAACCATACTGTATCAAACCTGATACAGTTTTTTTATTACATATTCTCCTGAAAACAAGTTTGACAAAATAGATATAAATTGTATAATTTAACAATCTTCGAGGTGAAGAGATGATTGTCAGAGAGGAAGCAGGTGATATTTTTAAAACTCAGTGCAAGCACATCATGTTTGCAGTGAATGTAGAAGGAGTAAATGATTGCGGATTCGCAGGACAGGTTTCATCGCACTATTGGCCTGAGATTTCATGTACCATGCCGAGTCCGTTAGGAACAGTCTTTTCAGCCGAAAAGAACGGCAAGACTTTTCATGCAATAGTCTGTCACTCATTATGTGTTGGTGGATGGAAAGAGACACCAAAAGTATTAAGGGGTTGCCTGGATAATCTAGCGGTTCCTGATGAAGAAAGGATTGCTTCTGTGCTGATTGGAGGAGGTTTCGTCGGTCAGGCCATAGGAGCTAATGTCTCAGACATCATTAATGCCATGGATCAGTCAAGGAAAAGCATTGTTCTTTATTTCAAGTAATAAGGATTAAGTCCTTATTTTTTAATCGGTGTATTTAGATTATTGACAAATAGCTAATAGTGTATAAAATACACTTAGCACATGAAGAACAGAGAGTTAAATGATGAAGAGGCTGGCCGTATTATACAATTCTAACGAGAATGAGATATGTAGTTGTCGTGATGTCTTACTATCAGTATTCAAGGAGAATATTATTTTCAGCATTGATCCTAAGGATCTTGATGATTATCAGATATTCCAGAAGGTTGACACTGTCATCACTTTGGGTGGCGATGGTTTTATCCTGCATACCGAGAACAGGATTTCTTCAAACGGATTCAATATCCCTATGATCAGGATCAACTTCGGTAGAGTCGGATTCCTAGCCAACGTCAAGAAAGACATGGTCATTGAGTCCATAGGACAGTTCCTCGATGGAAAATATGTCATGAGTAAAAGGAACAAGGTTATGGCAATTATCGATAAGAGTATTATGATCGCGCTCAACGATATTGTCATTGAAAGACGCACGACTAAGATTGCCGAATTTTCCTTATTGATAGGAAATGACATGCACGATGTCCGTGGTGATGGAATAATAATCGCCACTAGGACGGGATCTACTGCTTACAACCGGAGTGCAGGAGGTCCGATAATTTTAGATGACGATATGTTTGTTGTGACACGGATTTGCCCAGCGAATCTAGGAATAGCTCCGTATTATGAAATACCGAGCGAGACTGTCATCCAGATAATCGACATCAAGAAGCATAACCTCCGGATAGTGTCTGATGGACAAGAATCATTTGACTTGAGTCCGGGAAGCCTTATAGAGATCAAGAGATATCCATATCCTGCGTTATTCGTAGAATTAGGAGATCAGTATTGATCTTTTTTTATTGCAAAAAATATTTTAAGTGTATATAATACACATATATATGAATAAGAAAAAATCCTCCCCAGAAGAATTAAGATTCGCTATCCTAGCTACCGATGTAGTGATTTTTGCGATTAATAATAAGTCCTTAGATGTCCTGCTCATAGACATAGATATTCCTCCGCATTACAAGAAGATGATGGGTATTCCTGGAGGGCTGATAAACGATGACGAGACTGCTGAAGAATCTGTCATGAGGCACGTCAACAATAAGGCGAAGATAGATCTTTCATATATAGAACAGCTTTATACCTTCAGCTCACTCGATCGGGACCTGAGGAACAGAGTGGTTTCTGTAGCATATTTCGCTTTCGTCAAGCCATCGGATATTCTTAAGAGGGATGCCAACGTGCATTGGATGGATGTTAGGGACTTGCCAGAACTAGCATTCGACCACAATGAAATAATCAAAAAAGCACTTGATAGAGTACGAGGAAAGTTCGAATATACGACCTTTGTCCAGGGGCTGCTTCCAGATGAGTTCACCTTGAGCGAATTACAGGTGGCATATGAGATAGTCCTTGGAAGAGAGCAGGATAAGAGGAATTTCAGGAAGAAGATACTTAGTCTTAACTGCTTGGAGGCGACAGGAAGTAAAAGGGTTGCTGGTAGATCTAGGCCAGCTGAATTATACAGGTTCATATCTGAGCCTGGTCAGGTATTGGATATCATATAAAACTCTGCAAGTAATACGGACTTCATTCATGGGATGGAGTTTTTTTCTTGACAAAAAAATAATTAGTGTATATATTACAATTAGTATATATAGTGTAATAATAACACTATATATCGCACATTAACAATCAGAGGTTTATCGATGCTAGGAATCAATCTTTTATCATTATTGACTGAGAGTATTATCGAGATGACTGATTCGTACAAGGTCAGTCACTGGAAGATGTATCCTAAGGGCACTGAGAAAGTTTTCTCATATTTCGAAGCTAGGAATTTTTCAGAATTCGAAGAGGTACTATTCTTCGGATTGCAGTATTTGATCAAGGCTACGTCCTTGTTAGGACAAGTGATCGATCAGGAGATGATCGATGAGGCTGAAAGAGATTTCATTGCTCATTTCGGTAATTCGATGATATTCAATCGTGAAGGCTGGGAGCATATCTTACATTGTCATAATGGCAGATTGCCTTTAAGGATAAGGGCTATTCCTGAAGGAACAATCGTTCCGAAAGGAAACGTTCTTTTCACTGTTGAAAACACCTGTCCGGATTGCTATTGGCTGACCAATTATATAGAGCCGATACTTGTCAGAGTGTGGTATCCTTGTGCGGTCGGCACCATAGATCGGGAGATCAAGAAAGTCATCAAGGAAGCTCTTAAGCGTTCTGGAACCGATACCGAAGAGAATCTTCTCTTCAAGTTCCACGACTTTGGAGCAAGAGGTTCGAGCAGCCGAGAATCTGCCCGTATTGCCGGTGGCGCCCACTTGGTCAATTTCCGCGGTAGTGATACCTTGGAAGCTTGCAAGATGATCATGAAGGTCTATGGCGGTGAGATGCCAGGATATTCTATCGCAGCCGCTGAACATTCGACCGTTACCAGTTTCGGAAAAGCTGGCGAAGCCCTTGCCTATAAACAGGTTTTGGAAGAATTTCCAGACGGAGTTGTCGCAGTAGTTTCTGATTCATACGACATCAGGAATGCTGTTAAGAATCTATGGGGCGGGATATTGAAGGAAAAAGTCCTTTCAAGGGATGGCATATTAGTCATCCGTCCAGACTCTGGAGATCCTTGCATCTTACTGCCTGAGCTTTTAGGGATAGTGGCTGATGAATTCGGTTTCTATGTCAATCAAAAGGGTTATAAATGCATCAATGATAAGATAAGGATGATCCAAGGAGACGGGATAAATCGCAAGACCGTCAAGACCATTCTCGATGCCGTAATGGATGCTGGATGGTCTGCAGATTGTATCGCTTTCGGTTCAGGAGGCGGAATCCATCAGGATTGCAATCGGGATACCATTGCTGCCACTATGAAATGTTCATGGATAGAAAAAGATGGTAATGGGTACGATGTCCATAAAGAACCTGCGAGCGATATGAATAAGCTGAGCAAGAAAGGAAGACTGAAGCTGATCAAGGAAGAAGGAAGATATTCGACCGTGCAGGAGGATTTTCCAGGAATCGATGAACTGGTTACCGTCTTTGAAGATGGTGAATTGAAAGTTGATTATAGGTTCGAGGAGATAAGGAAACGAGCTGACCTATGATCTATATGGCTTATTATCAATAAGCCATTTTTTTATCCTTGATTCGCAAAAAGGCACATTTCTGATATAATCATCCTATAACTTAAGAAATATTATATATGAAAGAATTTTACATAAGATCATTCAAGTTCTGGTTCGTATTACTTGTTCTAGCTTTCATCAATGCTGGAATCAGGGAAATGACCTATAAGCCATTTCTGACCCCGTATATCGGCACCTGGGCCCATCAGATAAGCTCTATCACCGGTATATTGCTATTCTTTTTTGCGATAGATTATTTTCTCAAGAAGAACAGGGGTAAATACGTAAGAAAGGATCTTATTTCCTGCGGAGTCATGT
This sequence comes from Minisyncoccota bacterium, assembly GCA_028704755.1. Lineage (GTDB taxonomy): Bacteria > Patescibacteriota > Minisyncoccia > Minisyncoccales > Minisyncoccaceae > Minisyncoccus. The sequence continues at coordinate 13,206 of JAQWEU010000007.1, forward strand.
GGATTCTTATGACGGTCGCCTTCGAGACTTTCATGAACGTCGTCATTAGGAAACTTGCTCTCCTGGAAGTAGTTAAGACTTACTATTTCTGGAATGGAGAGACGTGGATATTCGTCCTCCTTTCGCTATTAGTAATACCCTTGATCATTGATGGTGGTAATCAGGAAAAGAGTCACTGATATTTTACAATTAATTCGGATTGTCGTATGATATCTTTAGTACGTTAGAGTGTTGCTATGGATTTTGAACGGATTAAGGTCATAGTCGGTGATTTTCTTGAATATTCAGGGAATGAGCATCCTTATTATGCGATCAAGGCATATTTCGCAGGAGATTTAGAGGGTTCAAGAATAGATGAATTAGAATTATTACTCGGTTTTTTGAAAGAGGAGCTGGCAAGACCCGAAATGGTTGAAGAAGAGAGCTTTTGTGGGTACCTTAATGGATCAGAATTCCGGATGCATTATGCATATCCATTAGTACTCATTCTTTTGAATATTTGGGTTCGTTCTATCTACGAAAAAGAGGTTGTAAAGGGATTGGACTACGAAGGAAAATACGAGCTTTATACACGTTTGAAAAAAGGTATCGACTCATGGGACCAGAAAGGATTCAGAAAGGATCATTATGATGAACTGTTGAACAGTTTGATCTCATCATGATTTTTTATGATATTCCTATTAAGAATAAATCAGCTTTCGGGGCTGATTTTTTGCTATTCATATGATCCATATTGCTGAATATGTTAAATTGTTATATAAGTAATCTATATAATAATTAAGATAATTCATTATGGATACAGACCTTACTAAGACCCAGGAATTAGAACTTCTATCTTCTTTGGAGTCAAGAGCTGAGTCTCCACTGAAATTCGGCTACATAGGAGACGGCTACGATAACTGGGTGAGGATCGCCGAGAAGAGTCGTGAGAATCATGATCTGGAGTATGAAGAGGACATGCTCAAGAAAGAATCTTTGCCGTTCATCTTCAGGGAGATAAATGAGAATATCAAGACAGTGAATATCATAGATTTTGGCTGCGGAGATGGAGTTCCGATGTTTCCTATTTTCGATTATCTTGAAAGGAAAGGGATCAGTGGCATAAACTATATTCCTGTCGATATCAGCCAGGCCATGCTTGACGGTGCGATCAATAACATAAAGGGTAGGTTTCCATCAGTGAACATGATGCCCATCCTTTTCGATTTCGAGAAAGGAGAGATTATCGAGAAGATATTGCAGATATCAAGGAACGAGAATACCCATAACTATTTCTTCCTCCTAGGCAATACGATCGGTAATTTTGATAATACTGAAAAAGTATTGTCTAACCTGAAGATGTCGATGTTCTCTGACGATTATCTGATAGTAGGGAATCAGATATCGAATCTGATAAACACTTCGAAAATAATAAAATATTATCAGGAGAAAGAGAAGTTCGATTTCTTCGTCCGTATATTGAAGAACTATGGGATGGAATGCTATCTGGAAGAATATGTCGTCAAGTGGAATGAGAATAAGAAGCAGATAGAAGGTTTCTTAGTCCTTGATGACGATAAAGAAATAACTATTGCCGGAAGGACTCTGAGATTCGAGAAGAACGAAGAGATACTCCTTTTCATAAGCAAGAAATATGTAGAAGAGAGTATCGTAGAGATGCTTAACAAGGCAGGTTTCAGGATAGATCTCTTTACTACCAATAAGAAGAAGAATAATTGCATAATCTCCATTTCTCCTAGCAGATACAAGTCATGATATAATAAAAGCACCTCTTGGTGCTTCTTATAATAAATAAACCGTAAATTAATACGGTTAAGCTGGGCAGAGTCTCTCATCGATCTTCTTAGAAATTTCTGGATAATCATCCCTGAGAGCATCACGTACTCCCTCAATGACCTCCATCGGCCAATCAGTAGCTCCTCCTAGTAGGGCCAGCAATAGCATTTCCTCAGTAGCCCAAGCAGCGAAGTCCTTATAAGCCTTGATCCATTCCTCATTCGTCCTACCTTTGAACATATTCTCACCTCCAGTCAAGATGCTATTCCTAATATAGGTTTGATAGGAAACATTGTCAATGATGATTGAGCACCTTAGCCTTATTGTGATTTTTGAGATATAATACAGGTATATGAAAAAGATTCTTAATTCAATTATCCTGACAGTCGCGATAATCTATTTCCTATCCTGCTTTATTACTGGAAGCTGGTATTTCCTTGACTGGGTCGATTTATTCATCCATGAACTTGGACATCTCGCATTCAGGCCATTCGGAGAGATGATATATTTCGCAGGAGGCTCTATCTTGCAGATACTAGTACCATTATTATGTGCTATGTATTTCCTGAGGAACAAGGACATATTTTCTAGTTCAATAGTCTGCCTATGGCTTGGCCAGAGCTTCATAAATATCGCAATCTATCTGAAGGATGCACAAGCCATGTCGCTATTCCTCATCGGAGGAGGAACTCATGACTGGAATTTCATGCTTTCACGATTAGGATTACTTTCTCAGGCAGAATCATTCGGTAATCTTGTATATTCCATAGGGGTCCTGATAATAGCCTTAGCTGGACTGATAGGAGCCTACTCCATTTATACTGCTAAGGAAGAACTCGATTGACAATAGCGGAAAGATATATCATATTCTGCATAGGCGATTCTAGGAGGTATTATCATGATATTGACTGAAGACGAGATCAATGAATTTTCCCAGAACGTTTCCGTAGAAAGGATCATGAGTCTGAGTAAGACACGTCAATTCCGAAAGATGGCCGGAAAGATAAAGCTCATTACATCAGAGAACGAAGGCATGCCATTTGTCGTACTGGACATGATGTACGCAGCTATCGGCAGGATCAAAGGATTCCCAGAAGGTGAAGGAATCACTTATTCCGGAGAAACCCTGGAACTGTGGAATTATCTTTCCCAGAGGATAGATAACATAAAGGAAAAGCCTGCTCTTTTTGAGACATTGCTCATGATCGGCATAGCCATACAAAGGCTGGAACGTAATCATCCGATTACGGAGTAGACCAAAAGACTTCCAAAGTCTTTTTTATTTTATTGACAGTTGTATTTATTGAATATATGCTCTTACTAAGCTCTTTTACAGCTTAGGAGGAAGAAATGCAGGGAGTAGAAGAATCTCACTTGAATGCGGTTATCGCAGTGATCCTAGAAGCAGCATTTGCTTTCTGGGAATCGACTATTGAAGAAGCTTTAAGACCCCTTTCTAGGACTTATGGAAAAGGAGATACGCTAGGTATGGACGCTATGCCGGAGATAATCATTATCAACGGCCTCAAGGTCTATGACAAGTTCTCGATCGTGGTTACTGAAGAGAGTAGTCCGCGTTTTGCAGATCTCAATGATCATCGTTTATTCAGGACAGTCTTCATCTGTGATCCTACTGACAGGTCTTCTATTATCAAGAATGCTTTTTCTACGATCGAACAAAAGAATCTGACCGTAGCAGAGGTCATTGATAGTCCAGGATTCAAAGAGACCTGGGAGAAGGATTCTGGAGATCCTATAGGAATTACGGGAGGCTGTTCAGCCGTCACTTGTATCCGGAGAGGTGTACCGATATTCTCAGTAATCGTCAATTACATGGTAAGGAAATTATTCCTGGCCTGTGATGCCGGCTGCTATGCGTTCGATATTCCAACTACCCAGAAAAAGGTTGATTTCAGGGAGGTTACCACTTGCGGACAGAAGATATATTTCAACGGTTCAGTTCCTCATAACAGGGTAAAGACCTTTACTACGTTTATGGGGAAGAAGGACTATTGGAATAACTTCATCGATAGTGGATTCATGTCAGAAGATGAAATGAATAAGAATCTGCTATATAAGCTACCAGGAGGTCCTTCAAGAGTTCTTTATCTATCGACTCTTCAGAATGTCACGATGGGTTTCGTCATGGCTAATGGAGAGAAGATAACGGAATGGGTACACTGGCTTCCTTTCGTCCGTTTCGCTAGACGGGAGTGCAATCAGAGTGATCCAGCCCTCACGCTTTTCGAAGTCTATCAGGATCGTCCATGGACTAAGAATAATATTCTGATGTCCACCCCTCCTGCTTATAGCATCTTCAAGAAGGTAAGAGGATCAAATGATATGATCGTCAACGTCGGAAAATTCTCTGACTATGACAATCCTAGTATGATAAGATCGACCCTGATCGTCTGTCCAGCTGACAACGAATGGGCGACGAGAGTAGTCAATCAGTATGGATATAGGATGATATGTCTATACAGTGAATGATGCAGGTATTTTACCTGCCTTTTTATTTTTGGTATAGTAAAGATATAAGAATAATATTATAAGAATATGAATAAAAAAATTTATCAAGCTTTAGGCTTATGCTTTCTTCTCTCATGGGGATTAGCAGGAGTCTCTAAGTTCAGTGGGATAGAATACAAAGGATCTAATGGGCTCATCCTTGCCGTTCTCTATATGCTCATGCCGGCCATATCAGTAATCATCCTTTCGAAATTCTTCTGGAAGGAGGATCTGAAAAAATGGGGACTATCAAGACCGAAGTTGCCATGGTTCGTCATAGCCTGGGTCTTTCCGATAGTCATCGCCTTTTGTGTCATACCAGTAAGTACTCTATTTCCGGGAATAATCTTTTCGCCAGGTATGGAGGGTATATTAGCGAAGTATTCTGGTTCTCCAGAACAGCTCAAGATGATGAAAGAGCAATTATCAGCGATAGGGGCATATATGCCACTGATAGTATTGGTCCAATCGCTCGTTGCTGGAATTACGATCAATGCAATCGCTGCTCTCGGAGAAGAGTATCTATGGAGAGGTCTATTATTGAAAGAGATGAAAAAGTACGGATGGATAAAGAGCAGTATATTCATCGGTGTAGTATGGGGATTATGGCATGCTCCATTAATCATTCAAGGACATAATTACCCAGAACATCCATACCTGGGAGTCCTTATGATGATTGTTTGGTGTACGCTGCTGACTCCTTTATTCATATATTTTACTGCTCGCAGTAAGTCAGTCCTGACTGCTGCTGTCATGCATGGGACATTGAATGCTTCGGCTGGAATCGGCGTGATGTATACGATAGGAGGGAATGATCTTACCGCAGGCTTGACAGGGTTAGCAGGTTTTATTGTCCTAGTGATTGCCGATATCGTGCTCATCATAGCGGATACTCGAAGTAAGGAGAAGATCAATGACTTATTGAATGAATATTAATGGCAGGACATAGGATCATCGGACATCTAGATATGGATGCTTTCTTCGCTTCTCTCGAGGAAAAAGTAAGTCCTCACTTCAAGGGTAAGCCGATCGTGGTCGGTTGTGATCCCAAGGATGGCAAGGGCAGAGGTGTTGTTTCGACAGCTAATTATGCCGCTAGGGAATATGGGATCGGTTCAGCGCTCCCTATATCTAAAGCTTGGAAACTTTCTGAACTTGCGATATCTCAAGGGAAAGAGGGGGTAATATTCTTACCCTCGAATTTTCCATTATATGAAAGAGTGTCAAAGGAGATATTAGGTATTATCAGGAAATACTCAGACACGGTGGAGCAGGGAAGTATTGATGAGTTCTATTTCGACCTCTCTTCTTGCGATAGCTACGAAGAGGTGGAAGCGGTTAGCAAGAGGCTCAAGAAGGAGATACTGGAAAGAGAAGGGGTGACCTGTTCGGTGGGAGTCGGGCCGAACAAGATGGTTGCGAAAATAGCCGCTGGAGTGAATAAGCCAAATGGCTTTTTCATTGTCGAAGATTCGGCAGTAGAGGATTTCTTAAGGCCTCTTCCTATTAGGAAGCTTCCAGGAATAGGAGCAAAGACTGCTGGAGTGTTGCAGTCAGAGGGGGTTTACATTATCGAAGACTTGTTAAGATTTTCCTTAGCAGATATGAAGAATATGTTTAAAAAAGCAGGAGAAGATATTTATTACCGCATAAGAGGAATAGATGATTCTCCTCTTGTGACTGAGAGAGAGCTCAAATCTATTGGAGAGCAGATAACGTTTGAATATGATACCTCAGATTCTGATTATGTGATCAGCATGTTCTTGGACTTATGCGGAAATCTATTCGACAGGCTTGCCAAGGAGGGGTTTAAGAGCTTTAGCAAGATAGTCGTCACAGTCAGATTTGATGATTTCAAAACAGCCTCTTCTTCGAGATCGATTGATGAAAAGGTCAACAAGACAAAAAGTAAGCTGAAGATTGAAGCATTGAAAATATTCTTACCATATCTTGATAGGAGGAAGAATCATTCGTTGAGGCCGATCAGGTTGATAGGCCTGAGGTTCGAGAAGCTAAGTTAAGAGTATTGAAAATATTCATAAAGTATTCTATTAAGTACTTAGCACTTTTTGCTGTGCTGGTGAATTATCGATGAGTCAGGTGGCAGGTTATACATTATTTGAGCGCGTTTTTCAAGGCTCTGAAGTACATTGCACGTACTTGAAGATAAAGGAGTATTTCAAGGATGTAGTCATTGAAGAGCCGTCTGCTTTTGAAGATGGTATCCCGATGTCAGGATACATTGATATCTATATCAAGAGCGAGGAAGTAGAATTCATCGGAAATCTTATCAAGAGGAATGGGAACGGCATTATCGGAATAGATGATTTAGCATATATGATATAAGGCTGGCCCTTATTTTTTTTATCCATAAATAGCAATTTTTATTTATTTGTAATATAATGATGTCATGGAAGTAAAAAACATATTATTAGTATTGATCATCATTTCCGTAATCTCAGTCGTTTTTTTGTTCGTCAAGCAGGAAATGTTAGAGTATTCTATTGAGAAAAAAGCCGATCAGCCGATGACCGTAAGGGAAGAGAAGAAGTTATGTAATAATGATAATTATTCAACCATTGAATATTCGTCATTGTATATCAGCGAGAGTACGGTACAGTTATCTGAAGAATCTAAGACGAGATTGAAAGAAGCTATAGACAAGAATAGTGGATCTATTCCTGCTGGTAGTTTTGATGGATTGGGTTGTCTTGAGGAAGTAGATATAACATATACTTCCCTCGGTAATATTAGTGAGTTGTCGAGATTGGATAATCTAAAGGTTCTCAATCTCCAATCGAACAATATTTACGATCTGTCTCCGCTATCGAATATGAAAAGACTGAGAATACTGAATCTTAACGAGAACTTCGGGATAAGCAACTTATCACCCCTGTCGAAGATGACGACCCTTGAGAAGCTTTATCTGAGCTATGCGAACGTTACGGATATTTCCCCTTTGTCTGGATTGGTCAATCTGAATGAACTGGGTTTGAGTTGGACAAAAGTCAAAGACGTTTCTCCGCTGAAGCCTTTGATCAATCTGAAGACACTCTACACTAGGAACGTTCCTATCTTGAGTGAGAATCTCAAGACTCTTAGAGATAATACTGATCTAGTAATAATCAAACACTGATATGATAATGAAGATAATCAAGATTATCATAGTTATTGCTATAATCTTTTATGCTCAGGATTATCTGATAAATTTCCTGACTGGAAGAGGGGTTAGTCGTGATGAGCCTAAGATGATAATCAACCTTTTTGCCTTAGTAGTTGGAGTCGTTTCGTGCTGGGGTATCATTAAGAATTGACAGTAGCTCTATACATTGTCAGGATTATTTGTTATCGTATTCTTGAGGCCCATCATGGAGCTTACACAGGTTTGGCACTTTGATACAGTCGATGCTCGGCAATTCCTGATAGGAGTTATCGGCAGTGGAACTTATTGCGGTATTAGACCAGCTATAGATTACAAGGAATCATTCTATGGCATGGAGATTACCGGGAAAAAAGGAACAGATAGGAATCTTTTATCTCAGATCAGCGAAGACGACAAGGTTTTCTTTGTGAATGTAGTAAAGAGGAGAGAAGGTTCATGGGATACTTATGAAGGCGAGTATGAATTATTGGAGTCATTTGAAGTGACCGACAGATCAGGCGAAATCCTTTTCAATAGCGGAGATATAAGATTCTTCTCTGAAAAGGTCTACGTAATCTAACACTTTTTTAAAAGTGTTTTTTATTGCATTATTCTATTGATTTGAACAGACTTAGTGCTATTATGAATATCGGATATATAACTTATGGATTTAATAAGATTGGAAAATATAACAATAGGAGTGTGGCCGAGGAAGATCCTTGATTCGGTCTCGATTTCAGTTAAGGAAAATGAGAAGGTTGCCATTTGTGGAGGAGACGATGATATGAAGAAGGTGACGCTGCTGATAATGTCAGCCATCTTCAGGCCTACTCTGGGCAAAGTAGAAATAAATGGTAGCAATGTTTTGTTGAATAGGTCTGAGGCTCGCAAGTGTATTGGGATTGGAGAATTTGAAGGTATTAATGACTTTGACGAAAGCTCAACCTTGTATGAGAACCTGCACTTTATCCTTAGGTCGTTAAAGGTTGGAGGAGGAAAGGAGAAGATAGTTGAAATATCTTCAAGAGTAAGGATAGATAACCTCCTAGATAAGAAGTATTATGCCTTGGATTACCTAGAGAGGAGTAAAGCCTCTTTAGCTGCTGCCTTGATCAATGACCCTAAGTTGATCATTCTTTCCGAGCCGACAAAGAATTTGACTTTGAAGGAAAGAGCAATATTCTGGAAAACGTGCTATAAATCAATAGGAAATAAAGCTCTAGTATTCTCTACTAGGGATATTGTAGAAGCGGATAAATGGGCTGACCGCACTTTCAATTTCAAAGGTAATAGATTATTAGAATTAACAAAAAAGAGATGATAAAAGATATCCTATATATAATATCTTTGGAGGTGAAGGATCTATTTAGGAATAAGATCAAGCTATTAGCAGTTCTCGTCACAGTATTCGTTCCATTGATTTATGGAATATTGTACCTTTGGGCATTTTGGAATCCCTACGAGAATTTGCAGAACATCCCTATTTCCGTCGTTAACGAGGATAGAGGGGGTATTAGTAGTGGCAATTCGTTGAATCTCGGGAACGAGCTTGTCGAAGAACTGAAGAATGACAAGAGTCTGAGTTGGCAATTCGTCGATAAGGAGAAGGCACGAGATTCTCTTGATGATGGAAAGACATATGCTTCAATATTCATCCCAGATACTTTCACTCAGGATATCTTATCGATAAATAGTGAGAATCCTCAGAAACCGAAGATTCAATTCCAATCAAGAGAATCGAATAATTACATAGCGACTAGGATTACTAGTGCGGCTACTTCGGAAATCGTGAGGAAGCTCAATATGAAGATAACTGAAAGATATCTCAAGGAAGCAGCAGTTGAAGTCGGGAAGATATCCACCCAGATGAATGATGCCTTGACAGGAGTCATAGCATTGATCGATGGCGTAGATAAATTAGGTAATGGAACCTCAGAGTTATCAAAGGGATTGATAGAAGCTCAGAATGGCTCAGAGAGCCTGAATGGAGGGTTTAAGAAGCTATTAGATGGGGCAGATAAGCTCGATAATGGATTGGATACTCTTGATAAAGGGGTAAATGATCTAGACAGTGCCTTAGCAAAGGCGAGTGATGGAGCAGACAGTCTCAATCAAGGGATTGGTGCGATCGGAGACGGGGCGATAAGATTGAGCAATGGCTTATCCTTAGCCACCACTGGAGCTCAGAAGATAGCTGATGGTAATTCGACGATATATACTAATCTAAAAACGGTCAAGGAGAAAGAATCAAAACTTCTTAATTATGTCGATAAGGCAGTATCAAGGATAGATGAGTTGAATGCCCGGATAGTCGAAGTGAATAAGAAGTTACCAGAAGGGAAGAAGCTCCCGCTCCTGAGTAGTGATCTCGCTTCTGCAAAGGACAAGATAGATCAATTTTATTTAGCCGAAGGCCAATTATCATCAGGAACTAATGACCTAGCGACAAATATGCAGAAGCTTAAGACAGGAGGGGGTGATCTAGTAGAGGGAGTAGGTAAGGCTGGGATAGGCTCTTCAACTCTTTCGTCAGGACTTACAGACATCAGGGAAGGCAGTTCGAAGCTCGCCATCGGCTCTGGTTCGCTTAAGGAAGGTTCAGCTACCCTTAAAGAAGGTCTTTCTTCTGGAAGCGAGGGTAGCAAGAGTCTGGAGTCAGGTATCGGGAAGCTTTCAGAAGGGGAAAAAGCAGTAATCGAGGGGCTTGGAAAGGAAAAAGGTGGATTAGTAGAGCTACAAGGGGGCTTAGACGCAGGAATAAGGAAGATAAAGGAAGAGACTTCTCCGGAAAAGACGAATACCATAATAGCTTCTTCTGTTGAGCCAGTATTCTTAGAAGACATATCGTACAATAGGGTTGAGAACTATGGAACAGGATTATCTCCATATTTTATAAATCTTTCACTATGGGTCGGAGCATTGATCGTGTCGATCCTGATAATCCCCAAGAAGAATAAGTATGTTTTCTCCAATTTCTCTCGATTGTCGGTAATCCTTGGGATGCTATTCCTTCCAGCTCTGGTAGGAATCATACAATCAGTAGTCCTAGGTACTGTATTGATAAATTTCCTCCACCTCAAGATAAACTATTTATATCAATTCTTCCTCTTCAATGCCTGTCTATCGGTCTGTTTCGCGATAATCATCCAGTTCTTCGTGGGAGCCTTCAATAAGGTCGGACAATTGCTCTGTATAATAGTATTGATGTTGCAATTGACCTCCAGTGCTGGAACATTCCCTTTGGAGACACAGCCATATTTCTTCCAATTGCTACATCCCCTTATGCCGATGTCTTATAGTATGTCTGGATTGCGTGAAATAATCTCAGGAGACAATATGAATATAATATGTCACAATTGGATAGCTATAGCCGCCTTTACCTGTCTCTTCATCCTAGGACGATGCATCATCATGAGGAGATGGATCATGATCAAGGATATCAAGCCTTTAGACATCTAAAAGCAGTTGACTTAGAAGTAATTAAATGCTATATATTATCTATATAAAATAACAAAAAACTATGTTAGCAGTAATAAAAACAGGTGGTAAGCAATATAAGGTTGCTCCAGGACAAAAAATTAAAATAGAAAAACTTGATATCCCAGAAGGAGAAGTAGTTACTTTTGATGAAGTATTACTTATCGGAGACGACAAGATCGTAGATATCGGAAGTCCGCTTATCGAAGGTGCAAAAGTCTTAGGAAGGGTTATAAAACAGGGAAGAGGTGAGAAGTTAGTCATTTTCAAATTCAAGCCAAAGAAAAGATATAAGGTCAAGAAAGGACACAGACAGTATCTTACTGAGGTTGAAATTACAGACATAAAGAACTAATTTACTAAGAAGGGGTTAACCCTTCTTTTCTATTATTGTATTTTAATCATATTTATGCATAATATACTTGGTGGTATTGATTAAACCAACCAGGATAATCGATGTTCTTCCATCATTGATGGAAGCACATAAGGAAGGAAGATTGGTAACAGTCTGTATTAATGGAAAAACCGCCAATTCCTGGCGCAGGGCGCACAAGCCAAAGGCTATAAAAGGCCGGATTACTGATTTTCGGAATAGTAAGCAGCAATCTTATCTGCTGATAACTCCGATTGGTGGAGGTAGTATGGATGTGCTTTCTCTTGGCCAAGGGACAAGGGTGATGAGTATCGAAAAAAAAGAGTAGAAATATTATTTCTACTCAAGAACGGAATCAGCACCGACATATGATGAATGAACTTCATCATTTTTTTATTATGATAATTAGAAATCAATCTCTCCCTCCTTATAATCAAGGTTATTCTCCAGATTCCTGAAACTTGCTTTCTGTTTGTCGAATCCGATTTCTACTCTGCCTATAGGACCGTTCCTGTGCTTGGCGATTATGATATCAGCTATTCCTTTCCTAGGAGTGTCTTCATGATAAGCTTCTTCTCTATAGATGAACATTACGATATCAGCATCTTGCTCAAGACTTCCAGATTCTCTCAGGTCAGATAGCCTTGGTATTTTAGGAGTCCTCTGTTCTACTGCTCTCGATAATTGGGATAGGGCCAGTATCGGAACATTGAGCTCCCTTGCCATAATCTTCAAGGCACGAGATATTTCCGTTACTTGCTGGACACTGCTGATAGTATGGTTAGTAGGTTCGATCAGTTGCAAGTAGTCGATGACTATCAAACCTAATTCATGACTGGCTTGCAATCTCCTGGCCATCGCCTTCATCTGCAATACCGTACAATTACATGTGTCATCGATATAGATAGGTGCTTCCGACAATACGCCTAAAGCTTGCTGTAATCTGTCAAAATCATCATTCTCATGAGATAGCATTCCCTGTCTTATCTTCCATGAGTCGATATTCGATTCAGAGCTGATCAGCCTATCGATCAATTGGTCTTTTGCCATCTCAAGAGAGAACAAACCGACAGCCTTTTTCTCTTTCAGTGCGACATTCTTAGCGATATCGAGAGAAAGACTACTCTTACCCATAGCAGGTCTTGCCGCAAGGATTATCAGGTCAGATTTCTGCAATCCAGAAAGCATGGCATCAAGGCCATTGAACCCAGTAGTCACTCCTCTTAGAGAACCTTTTTCCTTGGATAGCTTGTCTATCCTTTCAAAAGCTCCTTCAAGGTATGGCTTGATAGGTAAGAAAGCACTGGTCATACTCTTTTGTGTGATACCGAAAATCTTGCTCTCGGCTTGGTCGAGCAAGTGATCAGGATCCCGTTCCTCATCATATCCCATCATGGCGATATCCTGTCCAGCCGCAATGAGGTCCCTTAGGACTCGTTTTTTCTGTACGATCTGGGCATAAGTAGCCACATGGGTAGCCGTAGGCACGCAGTTGATGAGTTCTGTCAGATAAGCTACTCCTCCGATTTTCTCCAACTCATCCTTTTCTTTCAGCTTTGAAGAAACAGATATCAGATCAATGGGTTCTCCTTGGCCGAATAGTGTCTCGATCGCCTTATAGATATCCCTATGATTAGTCTTGTAAAAATCTTCACTATGCAAAAAATCTGCTACTTTGATGATAGCATCCTTATCGAGCATCAAAGAGCCCAACAAGCCTTTCTCTGCATCAATATCTTGCGGTGGCAGTCTTACCTGATTTGAGTTTTTTGTATTCATTGAGTATAATATAGCAAGGGGAAAACTATAAGTCAATCGTATAAAAATATGAAAGTAGGATTAATTTCATCTCATTCCTTCGTAAATCCAGGAGGAGTAAAAAATCACATTATTGAGCTATACAATCACTTAAAGAAGCGAGGGATAGAGTGTAAGATAATAATTCCTAGGAGGAATAAGAGGGAAGATTATGGCGAAGATATCATCTTTCTTGGGCGATCCTGGCAACTCAACACGGCAGGAACTCAGGGAGATTTTTGCTTGGTTTCCAAGAGCAAGGTGAAGACAGTGTTCGAAAGAGAAGAATTCGACGTATTGCATTTTCATAATTTCATCCTTCCTTATAGTTCGATAATGCTAGGATGTTCTAAATCGACCAATATCGTCACTATTCACGCTAATCTTGAAGCGATGCCGATAGTGAGAAGTATGCCGTTCCTTGTTGATGGACTAGCTGCTAGGTACATGCCGAAAATAGACGGAATACTAGGGGTCGCTGACTTCAATCTGCATGCTTTCAAGGACTTTGAATTGCCCAAGGAAGTCATTCCTAACGGGATCGACCTATATAAGTTCAATCCAGGCAATCAAGGAATTCCATCATTTGATGACGGAAAGGTGAATATATTATTCATAGGAAGGATAGAGGAGAGGAAAGGATTGATCTATCTCCTGATTGCCTATAAGGCTCTTAAAGAAAAGTATCCTAATATTAGGCTGATAATAGTCGGAGAAGGGGTCTTGGAGAATGAGTGCAAGGATTATTGCAAGCACAACTCCTTAGAAGATGTTGTTTTTGAGGGAACGAAAGAGGATGTAAGAAGCTATTATGCTTCCTGCGACATATTCTGTAGTCCTGCTATATATGGCGAAAGCTTTGGAATCGTCCTCCTGGAAGCCATGGCTTCAGGAAAACCAGTAGTCTGTTTTGGTAATATGGGTTATAGGAGAGTCTTAGAAGGAACAGAGGGGGAGGGGTTCATGGCTCCTCCTCGCGATCAAGATGGATTGATCAGTAAACTAGCTTTGCTCATTGAAGATGCGGAACTCAGGGAAAGGATGGGCAATTGGGGACTTGAGGAGGCGAAGAAGTATTCTTGGGATAGTGTTGTTGATAGGATAATAGCTTTTTATGATAAATGCTCAGATTGACCATTGACACTACTGGATGAAAATTGTATTCTATAACAGGTTCTTTTTATGGAAGAAGTTTTCTTAATCGGGAAGCACAACGATAGATTGAAGATCTTCTTTGTGCATAAGACAAAAGAGCTGAAGACAGTCTGGCACTTAGGTGAGAAGTATCGCGAAATCGCAAAATCTTCCAACCTGAGGTTGGATCGTGTCCAAGCAGAAAGAGTCGAAGGAGAGACCGAACAGGAAAGGAAAGCAAGGAATCCAGATGTTCATATCATAGTAGACGGTGCAAAAGTCATGAAGATTACCGATACCCGCTTCTTTTCAGAAGACGATTCCATCCTTCTTACGAACAAAGGAAGCGAATTGTTCATGCTTGGAAAGTCTCGGTGCGATAATCTGCAGATTATCCTCCTCACTAAGAATGGGGAATACTCGACCCTTTGGAAGATGACAAACCGTGGCTTCGAAGTAGTCAAGAGGGGTGAAAAAATATCATTCTCAAGATTACAGTCAATCTCGACAGAAGATCTAGCAAAGCTTTCAGATGATGAAAGAAGGAGGATCCAATGTCTTGGACCTAAGGTAAGGGTAGAGCAGGATAGTGAAGTAATCCTAGAACTGCTTTCTACAAGATTCTTTACAGAATCTTCTCCGATGAAAATCAATTTTTAATAGGCATTTTATGCCCTTTTTTTATATCTGGACTTTTTTCTTCAGCAGGACTTGCTCATTCCTATCTTCGATAATCCATCCTTGTTCGGATATGACATTCCTTATGTTGTCTGATTCCTGCCAATCCTTATTCTCTCTAGAGAGATTCCTTTTTTCAACCATATCGATTATTCCAGCCGGGACATCATTCATATCACGGGACCAGGCGATCAAGCCTTCTTCGGTGATCTTCTGGATGATGATCCTATCACTCGCGAATTCATCCTTATCGAAAACCGCCTCTTTTATCTTCAATCCGAATACTTTATCGAATTGTACCAATAGATAATATTTTTCATATCCAGAAATGTTCTTATCTTTCAGCATGTCCCACATCATCGCCAGGGCGACTGGGACATCCAGATCATTGCTGATGATCGATAGGAATCTATTTTCATAGTCTTTTGCTTTTTCAGATATTGGCATCTCAGTTTCCTTTGCTAGTTCACTAGCTTTTTCGTAAAGCTTTTCAAGTGTCGTCTGGGCAAAGGAAAGGCTTTCATCGCTGAAGGTCAGTTTCTGTCTGTAGTGGGTGTTCAAGCAGAGATATCGATAGGCGAGAGGGCTTATCCCTTTTTCTAACAGGTTGGAAACAGTGATGATATTTCCTAAGGACTTGCTCATCTTGCCTTCTTTTACGTTCAGGAATTCGCCATGCATCCAATAGTTTGACATCATCTTGCCGTAGGCAGCTTCAGCCTGGGCGATCTCATTAGTATGATGGATCGAGACATGGTCTATTCCGCCACAATGGATATCGAAAGGGATGCCCAGATTTTCAAGGCTCATTACGACACACTCGGTGTGCCATCCAGGAAAGCCGATTCCCCAAGGAGATTCCCATTCCATCTGCCTCTTTTCATCCTTCGGACTGAACTTCCAGAGAGCGAAATCAGTCGGATGTTTTTTCTCTTTCACTTCCTCTATCCTTCCACGGAGTTCGGTCTTTTCCTTATCTCCCCATAATCTTCCGTATTTCTCTAACTTGGAGGTATCGAAATAGACACCGTCAGAGATTATATAGGTGTAACCTTTTTCTTCTAATATTTTGATGAGATCGATCTGCTCCTTTATGGTATCAGTAGCTTTGACAAGGATTGTCGGATCTCCGATATTGAGCATCTTTATATCCTTCAAGAATCTGTTTGTATAGAATTGAGCGACTTCCCATACGGTCTTCTTTTCCGCTCTAGCTCCTTTTTCGAGCTTATCCTCTCCGGAGTCAGAATCTGAAGTGAGATGTCCCACATCCGTTATGTTCATCACGTGCTTTACTTTATAACCGTTCAGCATCAGGACCCTTTTCAGGATATCCTCGAATATGTACGTCCTGAGATTTCCTACATGAGCGAACCAATAGACCGTCGGTCCACAAGTATATATGCCGACCTCATCATTGTTTATCGGTTTGAATTCTTCTTCTTTTTTTGTAAGAGTGTTATAAAAGTAAATCATCTTTTTTTGTTTATTAGATATATCTTTCTCCTCTGTCAGGGAATATTGTTACTATTACTTTTCCAGGATTCTTCTTCGCAACGTCCAAGGCAGCATACATCGAAGCTCCTGAGCTCGGCCCGACTAAGATCCCTTTTGCACTAGCAAGATAGTCACGACCGACAAGCGATTGTTCTTCCGTCAATTCGTACATCTCGTCCACGATCTTCTCATCCATCACAGGAGGAACGAATCCTTCTTTAATGGATTTGATCCCTTCGATAATCTCATGGCCGACTTGAGGCATGACCCCTATGATTTTTACATCAGGGAATACCTCTTTCAATCTTCTTGCTACTCCAGTTAAGGTCCCTCCTGTACCTACTCCTGCTACGTAGAAGTCGATATCAGTCCCTTCATCTATCTGTTCGAGTATTTCTTTTCCTGAACCTTCATAATGAGCTATGACATTATTCTCGTTCTCGTATTGGTTCAGATAGACAAGGCTTTCGCCGTTGGCGATCTTCTCCTTGATTTCTGGTATTATCTCCTGTCTGAGCCTGTCGTCGAATATCACCTCTGCTCCGAATTTCTCCATTATCTTGACTTTTCCAGCTGCGGTAGTAGATGGTACCACTACTTTCATATTATATCCTTTTGCGGCAGCGATCATCGACATGGCGATACCTGTATTTCCACTGCTTACTTCTATAAGACAATCTCCTTTTTTCAATTTACCTTCTTTTTCTGCTGCTTCTATCATCTTCAGGGCAGCTCTATCCTTGATTGATCCTCCAGGATTGAATCCTTCTAGCTTTGCGAATATCTTAGCAGGAAATTCTTCTACCTGTATTAAAGGCGTATTTCCGATTGATTGTAAAAATGTTTTCATATGTCGTTTATAATTTATATACTAATTATGTTATCATATATTCCTGAATAAATAAAAACCTCTTTTTATGGAAGAGGTTGATTTGTTCAAGTTATTTCATCGTTATACAGAAAACAACCTCTTTGATAGAAGTTTTGGACAGCAACAACATGATATTTGTCTTATTGTTTTCATCACTCAAAATGATATCGCTAAATGGCTAGGAAGTCAAATATATATGTCTAGGTCCAGATACATATGATACACATTAAGTTTGTAAATTGATGTAGTTTTGGGTGGAAATATTCGTATCTTTTACCTTGTCTAAATATTCATTTGGAGTAAGATAATCAAGGGAAGCATG
>JAQWEU010000046.1 GCA_028704755.1 Minisyncoccota bacterium
TGAGCAGTCCGAACCATTCCTATTTCAGGGATAATACTTCTCCCAAATTCCTCGAAGCAGTAATAAGTCTGCTCACTAGTAAGGGAATCAAGGATATTAAAATCGCTCAGCAATCCTTCCTTGATATGCCTATCGAAGCCCTTGCTCAGAAGTCCGGATTACTTGAGCCATGTATCGCGAATAAAGTATCTCTATTAGACTTGTCCAAGATCGAATTCGTCAAGAAGGAGATGCTCGAAATAAGCAAGGAATTCCTTGAGGCAGATATGGTCATCAACCTAGGAATCATGAAAGCTGGCAAAGCTTCCAGTACGGAAAACTTGTTCAAGGTCATCAAGAAGGATAATTATTCTGCCTTGAAATACCTCTACTCAGAAGAATACATCGCAAAAGAATTATCAAAATATACTGATAAGGTATTCACTTTCGGCGAAGCTCAATTCGTCCAAAGACCTGATAAATTCACCTCATACTGGGGAGCAGTATTCGGCAGTAGGAATTCTTTCAATCTCGATAAGGTATTCAATGAATCCACGATGTGTAAGGTAACTCCTAGCTTTATCAAGAGTATAGATATCAATAGCATTCCGACTAATGGAAGGATGCTCTCTGAGATCAAGAGGGATATCGAATTAGTGATATAAGAATAATAATCATAAAAGTAAGAAAACAAATGAATTTCAAAAATAAAGTAGTACTCATCACTGGCGCATCCCAAGGTATCGGTAGAGTGATCGCCCTGAAATTAGCTTCCTTAGGAGCAACTGTCGCTTTGAATGATATAAGGAGCCAAGAGGGCAATCTAGAGGCCTTGAAGAGCGAGATATTGAATAGTGGAGGCAGTGCAGAATACTTCATGGCAGACGTATCCAAGTTCGCGGAAGTCGAGATCATGACTAAGGAAATCGAGAGCAAGCTTTCGAAAATCGATATCCTTGTCAATAACGCTGGTATCTGCAGGGACAAGACATTCGCAAAGATGACTCCGGAGGAATGGGGGTCAGTCATCGATATCAATCTTACGGGAATATTCAATTGTGCTAAATGCGCCCTTCCTTCGATCGTTCTCAATAAAGGAGCTATAGTCAATATCTCTTCGATAGTCGGACAGAGGGGTAATTTCGGTCAGACGAACTATTCAGCGGCAAAGGCGGGCATAATCGGTTTCACTAAATCGCTTTCAAAAGAAGTCGGCAGATTCGGAGTAAGGGTCAATGCGATCGCTCCAGGATTCATCGAGACAAAGATGGCTGAAGTAATACCGGAAGAGATGAAGATAACAGTCAAGAAGCTGACTTCTCTCGGCAGATTCGGAACTCCTGAAGAGGTAGCGAATACAGTAGCTTTCCTTGCTTCTGACGACGCAAGCTTCATTACCGGCTCTGTCATAAACGTTGACGGAGGATTATCTATTTAAATAATTTAATACATACCATGCTTTATTCAAAAGAACAGATCAAGAAATTAATTCCTTATGGAGATGATTTTCTATGGGTTGACGAGGTTGAAAAAATAGAGGGGAATAATATCGTAGGCTATAAGCAGACAGATAAGGATGCTCCATATGCAAAATCCCATTTTGTTGATTTCCCGATCATGCCAGGAGTATTGGTAGTCGAAGGGATCGCTCAGGCAGGAACGATCCTGCTCAGGGAGAGGCTCGGCCAAGGCAATGAGAACAAGCATCTTCTGGCCTATCAGGTAAGGAGCGCCTTTTTCTATGAGATAATCTTACCAGGAGATAGGATCGAATACAGGGTCAAGATGTTGGGATTCTATGGCGATAAGATAGCGAATTTTATCGGAGAAGCTTATGTCAACGGTTCTAGGAAGTGTGAGGTAAGGTTCAGTGTCGCAGTCATGGATAAGAAGGAATTGGAAGAAAGGGCTGAAGCAATAAGGAATAAGAGAGATGTTAATATCAGTGAATTGCCTCCGCTTAAGGTAGGTAAGAAGATCAGCAGATTCCCTATAATCCAAGGAGGAATGGCAGTAAGAGTATCTTTGCACGGTCTCGCTGGAAATGTGGCCAAGGAAGGAGGAGTCGGAATCATCGCTATCTCGGGCATGAAGGATTCGGAAGAGGTCAGGAGCGAGATCAGGAAAGCGAGGGAAATAGCTGGAAAGGACGGCGTAATCGGTATCAATGTCATGGGAGTCATAGGACAATTCAATAAGTTCGTGACAGCTGCTCTGGAAGAAGGTATTGATATAGTCATCCAAGGAGCTGGATTCAGGCCAGAGGTCTTTGAATTGGCAAGGAAATATGACACTCCTGTCTTCATCATAGCTTCATCAGCTAAAGTAGCAAAAAAAGCTGAAGACGCTGGAGCAAGCGCAGTAGTGATCGAAGGTTGTGATGCCGGTGGTCACCTAGGTTTTCCTGAGGGTCATCCATTCAGGAAGACGATAGACATAATAAAGGATGTCGTCGGAACAGTGAAGATACCTGTAATCGCTGCAGGAGGAATTTTTGATGGTAAGGATATAGTAGAGATGCTAAGAGCTGGGGCTAGTGGTGTCCAGATGGCAACCAGATTCGTTGCTACTGAAGAGTGTGATGCCAGCGAAGAATTCAAGAAGGCGTATATAGCAGCCAAAGAAGAGGACATAGTGATAATCAAGTCTCCAGTGGGATTACCAGGAAGAGCTGTGAAGACGAAGTTCTCCGAGGAGCTCCTCAAAGGGAACGCTCCTGCAATCAATCCCTTGGAGTGCGAGGGATGTATCGGTCCTGTCTGTAATAAGGAGTATTGCATCTTGAAAGTATTAGAAAATGCTAGGAAAGGAGATCTGGATAATGGCTTAGTCTTCGCTGGATCGAACGTCTATAGGATAGATAAGATAGTAAGAGTCAAGGACCTCATTACTGAATTGGTGACAGAGTCAAATGGAATATTAGCAAATGATCCACTAATTAAGACCATTAAATAATTTTAAATATCATGTTTGAAAACAATAGACTGACTAAAATATTAAACATCGAATATCCGATCATCCAAGGAGGAATGGCCGGAGTCTCAGAGGCTGTGTTGACGGCCGCTGTCTCCAATGCCGGAGGATTGGGAGTGATCGGCTCTGGTTTTGCTTCTCCTGAGTGGTTGAGGGCAGAGATAAAGAAGACCAAGGAACTGACAACAAAACCCTTCGGAATCAATTTATTGATGCAGAATCCTAAGGTAGCCGACCTTATAAAAGTCATCATCGAAGAGAAGGTTCCAGTCGTCTTTACTGGCGGAGGAAATCCTTTGCCGATCCTGCCATACCTGAAGCAAGCTGGAATCAAGGTCATTCCTGTGGTTCCTACTATAAGGCTTGCTAGTAAGATGGAGCAGAGCGGAGTCGATGCAGTAGTAGTAGAAGGATTAGAATCCGGTGGACATATCGGCGAGAATACTACATTCTGCCTAGTTTCCCAAGCTTCGAAAATAGTCAAGAATATCCCTCTTATCGCTGCTGGCGGTATCTACGATGGCACTACTTTTGCAGCTGCTTTCGTCCTAGGGGCAGAAGGAGTCCAGATGGGGACTAAGTTCATGGCTTCATCAGAATGCCAGATCCATGAGAATTACAAGAAAGCCATAGTCGATGCGAATGATGAGGATGTGACAGTGATCGGCAGGTTCACAGGCCATCCGATCAGAGCTATCAAGAACAAGCTGACTGATAACCTCAAGAAGATGGAAGATAAGAATCCATTTCCAGAAGAGATAAACTCAGAGAGATTCGCTGGTAGTAAAGGTATGGCCAACATAGACCTGATGCCGCTTCTGTCGGGAATATCTGCTGGGGGAATAAAAGATGTAAGGTCGTGTAGAGAAATAATAGAAGAAATCATTTTTGATGCAGAGAAGATCTTGCAGAGAGGAAAGGATTTTTTGAACTAAATATGAACAGAACAGTATCATTTATCTGCAAGTTAATACTTGCACCCCTTCTTTTCATGTTGCTGATAAAGAGCGTGAGTGGGAAGAAGAGGATGAAGAAGAATAATAATTTCATCCTCGCCTCCAATCATCAGAGCTATTTAGATATCTTAGCATCTGGATATGTCTGCCTTCCTAGAAGATTCACCTTCATAGGACAAGTCGATAAGGGCAAGGGCCTTCTCGGTTTCCTGAGGAATGCCTTATACTCAGCCGCAGAGATCATCCCTTTGCATCGAGGTGAAGAGAGATCGAGGAAAGAAGCAGTGGAAGCTGCCATAAGATATCTGCAAGAAGGATACTCATTGGTGATATACCCAGAAGGAAAAAGGAGTCTGGATGGCAAGGTGCAAGAGGGTAAGACTGGTGTCGCTAGGATATTCCTGCAGACAGGAGTACCTATCATCCCCATGGGAATCAATGGAGCATATGAATTATATCCTCCGAAAGGGAAGCTGAATATCAAGAGGAATATCGAGATCAATATCGGCGACCCACTATATTTCAAGGAAGAACTGGAAGAATCGAAAAAATATCCGATCGACTCAGATGAGTATAAGGAAATATGTGTAAGGATCACTGGAAAAGTAATGGAAGAAATAAAAAAATTAGTCTATGAAAAAGATAAATAAAATATTGATCGCTAACAGGGGGGAGATCGCTCTGAGGATAATCAGGACTTGCAAGGAGATGGGTATTAGGACCGTTGCACTATGTCCTAGGCCAGGCCAAGAGAGCAATTTCCTTGAGACCAAGTTGGCAGATGAATACTACTTCCTTGAAAGGGATGGCTCTCAAGGCTATTTGGACGGAAAAAGGATCATTGAGATAGCCAAGGAGTCTGGTGCTGATGCCGTCCATCCTGGGTATGGTTTTTTGGCCGAGAATTGGAAGTTCGCCCTTGATTGCGAGAAGAACAGGATCAAGTTCATCGGACCGAATGCTAACGTGCTGAGGAAGTTCGAGGATAAGGTAGAAGCTAAGAAAGTCGCTAAGAAAGTCGGTGTCCCGACTCTTCCTGCCAGTGAGAACTCTATTACGAACAAGAAGGAATTGCTTGAGGCTGCAGCTAGGATTAAGCCGCCATTCATCCTCAAGGCTCAACGAGGAGGCGGAGGTATGGGTATCAGGGTCGTTGAAGGAGAGGTCACTTCAGGAGAGCTTTTCGCCATTACCTTGAGCATCCAGAAGCAGATGTCAATGGGCTTCTCTGATGTTGATTTCTTCCTAGAGAAATACCTCCCAGAAGCGAGGCATATCGAGTTCCAAATACTTTCTGATGGAGAGAAAGCTATCCATCTAGGAGAGAGGGATTGTAGTGTCCAGCGAAGGTTCCAGAAATTGATCGAGGAATCTCCTTCCTCATTCATAAATGAGAAGTTACGAGAAGAGATGGGTGGATGGGCAGTGAGGATCTGCGAAGAGGTCAAGTATGAGGGTGCAGCTACAGTAGAATTCCTAGTAGATAAGGATAAGAATTTCTATTTCATGGAGGTCAATCCGAGGATACAGGTTGAGCATACTGTCACTGAAGCAGTCACAGGAATAGATATCGTCGAGCAGCAGATAAGGATCGCCCAGGGAGAAAGGCTATCCCTTGCCCAGAAAGACGTAGTGATAAACGGCTGGGCTATCGAGACAAGGATAAACGCCGAAGATCCTTTCAAGAACTTCCAACCTAATCCAGGTGTCGTAAGGAAATACATCCCTTCAGCCGGACAAGGCATCTTCCTGCACAGCTTTCTCCATGACGGTCAGCAGATATATCCCTACTTCGATTCACTGCTGGCAAAATTCATCGCCTGGGGTAAGAATAGGAGCGAAGCCATCAACAAATTGAAGAGGTCACTTGACGAGACCATTATCGAAGGGGTTCCTACTACGATCCCATTCTTCAGCCTGGTGTTGAGGAATAAGGATTTCATAGAAGGCAATTATTATACTAATTTCATCGAGAAGAACCAGATACTCAATCAATTGATCTGTACTCCTTATCTGAAGAAGGAGTTCGAAAGCAGTTATATAGGAGACATGAAAGAAGAAGAGATCGCTAATCTTATCTACTCCATTTACAAGAACTTGAAAGCAGAAAACAGTTCCAAGCCAAAAGGAAGGACTATCTCGAAATGGATCGCATCAAGTAGAAATTATAGGAATTATTAATATGAATTTCAAAATCAAAATAAAAGAGAAAATTTACGACATAAGCATTTCTGAACAGGAAGATGAGACAGTGAATATACGGGTGGAGAACAGATCTTTTTCTTTCGGTTCTACTTCTGCGGCTAAGAAGGAAATGAGAGTGAGTGACTTTGGACAGACCCAGAAAGCCTTATCGAGCAAGGAATTAAAATCTACCCTAGGAGGCATAGTCTCAGAGATATTCGTCAAGGAGGGCGAGGCCATAAAGCCAGGGCAGAAGATCCTTACGCTGCTTGCTATGAAGATGGAGAATGAGGTCATCGCCGAATCAGAAGGTGTCATAAAGAAGATAACAGTAGCTCCTGATCAGGCGGTAAAAGAGGGCGAGATATTAGTAATATTCGAATAAGATATGCCAATAGACGATATAATACATTTCGATTCGATAGATTCTACTAATTATAAGGCTAAGGAGCTTGCGAATGATGACCATAGGGACTGGACAGTAGTATTAGCCGATAAGCAGGAGGTAGGCCATGGGAAGAAGAGCAGTCCTTGGTTCTCTCCCGAAGGAGGCCTATATTTCTCCATAATCCTTCCCAAGGCCAATATAAAGGATATCCAGATAATCACCATATTATGCTCATTCGTCGTAGCAGATGTCATCAAGAACAAGTACATGATCGAGCCGATGATAAAGCTTCCTAATGATATCTTCATCAATGGAAAGAAATTCTGCGGAGTACTGACAGAGAACGTGATTTCTGGAAATGATGTATCTTCGGTCATCGGTGTAGGTATCGATACCAATATCAAGGATTTCCCGGATGGACTGAAGGACATAGCCACTTCCATATCCTTAGAAACAGGAAGACATATTGATAATTTAGAGTTATTAGAAGAGATAGTGTCCGAATTGAAGAAGTACTTCAAGGAAATAATTAATTAGTGTTCAAATTTATGAAATTTGAAAAACAGATAAAAAAACTAGAAGCAAAAGTAGAAGAATTGAATGATCAGTCATTCAATCAGAAGCAGCATGAGAAGAACAAGCTGACTGCGAGAGAGAGGATCGATCTATTGGTCGATCCAGGGACATTCATCGAACTCGATGCTTTCATCGAGACACGATCGACTGCCATGGGTCTCGACAAGAAAAGATTCTCGGGAGATTCAGTGGTCACAGGTTTTGGAAAAGTCGATGGAAGGATGACATATATCTATAGCCAGGATTTCTCCAGGATGGGAGGTTCTTTGGGTGAGATGCATGGCAGGAAGATAGTCAAGGTAATCGAATTCGCCCAGAAGAACGGCTGTCCAGTCATCGGCATCATCGATTCTGGAGGAGCTAGGATCCAAGAAGGAGTATCAAGTCTTGATGGTTATGCCGCGATATTCAAGGCCATGGTAAAGACTTCCGGCATCGTCCCTCAGATAAGCGTCATCGTAGGACCTTCTGCTGGAGGAGCTTCATATGC
>JAQWEU010000047.1 GCA_028704755.1 Minisyncoccota bacterium
CCAGAAAGAAAAACATGAAAAAAATATCAATGAAAGACTGGAAAAAGAAAGAGGTAAAAGGGAAAAGAAAGAAAGAGAAAGGCTCGAGAGGGAAAGGCTGGAGAGAGAACAGGAAGAAAGGGAAAAGCTAGAAAGAGAAAGGCTCGAGAGAGAGCTTGAAAAGGAAAGACTAGCAAGAGAAAAACTCGAAAAAGAAAAAGAAGAAAAAGAACGTCTCGAAAGAGAAAGGCTCGAAAAAGAAAAAGAAGAAAAAGAACGTCTCGAAAGAGAAAGGCTCGAAAACGAACTCAAGAAAGAAAGAGCCGAAAGAGAAAGGCTCGAAAAAGAGCAGCAAGAAAAGGCTCGTTTCGAAAAAGAACAGGCCGAAAGAGAAAGGCTTGAGAGAGAACAAGGAGAAAAAGACAAGCTAAAGAATGAACTCGAAAGAGAACGGGCTGAAAAAGAAAGATTACGAATCGAACAGATTGAGAAAGAAAGAGCCGAAAGAGAACAGGCTGAAAGAGAAAGGATCGAAAAAGAGCAAGGAGAGATAGAAAATCTTAAGAATGAAATCAGAAGAGAACGAGCAGAAATAGAAGCTCTCATGACTGAACAGGAAAAGAGAGAAAAGGCTGAAAAAGAGAAGACCGAAAAAGAAATAATCCAAAAAGGACAATCCGAGATAGAGAGGCTGAAGAAAGAGCTCGAAAAAGAGAAGACCGAAAAAGAAAGCCTCCTTACGAAGCAGAAGAACGGAATCGAGAGCTCTTCTGATAAGGAAATATTCATTCCTAAAAGCCCGAAAGAGCCTATCAGCCTTGAGAACATCAAGATGCCTAATGCTCAGAGCTTCAAGGATCTATCAGTTAACGAGCTTCCAGAAATATCCAGTCTCGCTGATTTGATCGAGAGGAAAGAAAAGACGAAACCAGAGAATAACAAGAACGAGATAAAGATTCCTGAAATTCCTTCCCTTGAAAAAATTTCTGAAGAATCAGAAAAAATAGCTTTTGCTGAAAAGAAGAGAAGGGAAGAGGAACAGCACAAGAAAGAACTTGCTAAAGAAGCAGAAAAGAAAAGACTGGAACAAGAGAAAGAAGCTGAAAGAATATTGAAGGAAAAAACAGAGAAGAGAGAAGAAAGCGATGAAGAAAAACTCAGGAAGATCACTGATGCTACTTTTGATACCGAAGAGGACTTATCAGAAGTGCTTGAAGAAAAAGTCCCTTTTGAAGAAAGGAAGAAAGAACTGGAAATGGAAATAGAACAGGCAAAGAAGAAACTCGAAGTAGTCATGGGAAGAGTCGCAAGGATCGATGAGATCAAGAAGACCATTGAAGATCAAGAGAACTCTTCCAAATCAATCGAAGAAAAGAGAGTCTTTGAGAAAGAAAGGTGGAAGATCGAAGACGAGAGGAACAATGTCGAACTTGAAAGACAGGAAAAAGAAGATGAATTAGAATCTCTGAACGCCCAGCTCACTGAATGTATATATAATTTCGAAAAGATAAAATCGAAGGAAAGAGAATTGAATCTCGAATTAGAGATACTGCGAAGAGACAGGGAAGACATCCTCCTAGAGAAAGAAAAGCGAGCAGCTCAGAAAGAACTCGAAGTGATAGAAGAAGAAGCCTTCGAGATCAAGGATAAGATGTTCGAGAACACGAAATTCAAAGATGATCTGAATAGGAAGCTTTCTGATATAAAGAGTAAGGAACAATTATCAGAAGAAGACGTCAAGATCCTCGAAAAGAGGTCAGACGCCTCAGGCAGCAAGGAAGAATTACGATCCCTAGAAGCCCAGAGGAAGAAGAGTGAATCCGAAAGAAGGACCATCGAAACAGAAAGATGGAAGCTTGAAGACACCTTAGCAAAAGCAGAGAAGGAAAGGGAAGGACTGAAGGAAAGATATCAATCCATCTCTGGACAGGTGAAGCAGCTAAGGGACAAGATAACGGAAATAAATAACAAGAAAGAGCAGAATATCAAGCTTCAGATATCGCAGATCTCCGACAAGATAAAGATAACTGAAGAGAATAAGCCACTTGAGCAACCTCAGGAAGAGATAGAAGAATAGGGTAATAACTTATAAAAAAATGAATCAAGAATTACAAAACGAATTAAAAGGAAAACTAGAAGAGATCAAAAAGAGCCTAGAAAACGAATTAAGCGCTTTTGCTACAAAAGGGAAGGATGGGAATGACTGGGAAACAAGATTCCCTCATGAAGAGAACTGTGACGATATTGAATGCGAAACCGACGAAGTAGAGGAATACGAGAACCTCTTGCCGGTAGAACACGCTCTTGAACTCAGGCTCAAAGATGTCAATTCAGCCCTAGAAAGGATTTCCAACAATTCTTATGGCGTATGCGAGAACTGCCATAATGAAATAGAGAAGGAAAGGTTAGAGATCCTTCCAGAAACAAGAACATGCAACAATTGTAAGATATAACCTGCTCCGGCAGGTTTTATTTTCCCTTCTACAGAAAAATTTCCCTCAGATATACATTTTCTCAAGTAATTCAGAACAATGCCTCTGAACGCTAATAATAGCCCTTATATCAATATTACAAAAGGGAAGGGGATTACTCAAAAACAAAATCCATGGATTTCTCCATGGATTTTATCTTTTAGACTATTAATATGATATCTTCTTTCCAACAGGGAAGCTTGCTAATGGATTCGAACCTCCTCTGACCTCGAAGTGCAGATGGGTACCTGTTCCTCCCCTGAATCTCACGACATTACCAGTATTTCCCATATATCCGATGATCTGCCCTTGGGAAACATTAGCTCCAGAAATTACTCCTTCCGCAAAAGAACTCAAGTGGGAATAAAGAGTAATCGCCCCATTCTGATGAGAAATCGTGATATACATCCCATAAGGCCATGCATTCTTTGCGATCTGGACAGTACCTCCAGCTGCCGCTACGATAGGGGTACCATAATCGCCTCCGATATCGACTGCGCTATAATAGTTCTTACCCTTGGAAGAATAAGAATAATGTGATCCTTGGGTTATTGTTCCCTTAGTAGGAGATATGAAATATGCTGACGATATCTGCGAACTTACATCATCAAGAACACTATCATTATCGACATACTCCGCCTTTTTCGGCTTTGTCGCCACTTCAGACGGCTTACCAGGCTTCTTGTCAGGTTCTGCTACTTCAACCTTTCCGTTCGGAATTATCAATATATCTCCGAGATATATATCCTTATCGCCATTCAGGTTGTTGAATTCAGCTATATGCTCTGGCTTTACTCCATAATCCTTGGCGATAGACTCCACTGTCTCGTCTTTTTCCACCATATGGATCAACCCATTTACTGGTAATATCATCAATTCCTGGCCTTCCTTTATCTTACTGCTAGAAAGCTCGTTCGATAACAAAATCGTCTCTACGGAGATGTTGAATTTTTCTGCTATTTGAGAGATTGTTTCACCTTTCTGGACAGTATATTTTATGATTGAACTGTCAACGCTTTCCACGTTATTATCTTCGAATTGCATCAAGGAAGCATATGTATCCGTTGAAACGAATAGGGGAGAGGTATTAGGTACCGCTACACCGCTTTCACTCAAGGATATCGTATTACTAGTAGGAATTACTACCTGGTCTAGATTGATTATAGAGGCAGGTTCATCCGCCCAAACACTATTTTTTGCCTTATTCAAAGGATTTATGCTGATAGCTAAGAAGAAAAAACAGCCCAAAAAGATGATAACAAATTTCCCTTTCGGGGTTTTTACTTTCCTAGCTAATTGTAAAAAATTCGATTTCGTCCCTTCTTCCGCTACTTTTTTAAAAATCATTACTCTTGAAAATTATTAGTTTATGTTCCAAACTGCTAAATATCTATATTACTCATTTTAAGCTATTTAAGCATTATGTCAAACAAAGTATCCCCAAATAACAGTATCAAGTCGATACTTGAAAGCTCTGACCTGTCAGCTAAGAAGAATCTTGGCCAGAATTTCTTGCACGATTCCAATATCATAAACAAGATGATCGAAGGAGAGGACATAAATAACGATGATACTATTCTTGAAATCGGCCCTGGATTAGGCACCCTTACGAAGCCATTGAGCAGTAAGGCAAAGCATATTATTGCTGTTGAGAAGGATAGGGATCTTGCCGACTGGCTTGAGAATAACGTTAAAGAGGAAGGGATTTCCAACATCAGTATTATAAGAGGGGATGCCTTGAAAGAGATCGAAGACCCTGATAGTACACTGAACTCAATACTTCCTAAGGATTATAAGGTGATAGCTAATATCCCTTACTACCTCACATCCCACCTCATAAGGATCCTTCTTGAAAAAGAGGATCGCCCTCAGAGGATCACCCTGATGATCCAAAAAGAAGTTGCTGAAAGGATCTGCAATAGGAACGGCAACTCCATCCTCTCTATCAGCGTTAATTATTATGCCGATCCAAAGATCATACACATTGTTTCAAAGAACTGCTTCCATCCGAAACCGAAGATAGACAGTGCCATAATCTCCCTGACTCCTAAGGAAGATATTGGCAATAATATCTTCACTGAATACTTTTTCAGATTATTGAAAACTGGATTCTCTTCACCAAGGAAGCAATTGCTGAAAAACCTTTCCCAGCTAGGGGAGAGGGAAGTGATCTCTTCTATATTAAAAAGCTCTGGAATAGATCCAGAGCAACGGGCAGAAACCTTATCTCTAAGCGATTGGAAGAATCTTACTAACGCTTATCTGGCTGCTTTGAAGATATCTTAATACAGGTTATCAGTAGGCATCCTTTGGAACAGCTTTATGATTCCCGGCTTCATCGATTTCACTGCGTCCGTATGATAGACATAGTCATATTTTATAGGAAAACAGTCTTCACTGTCGCTAGTTTTCCATACTAATTGACAATGATAGCAATTAGGAATCTCTTGAGATGCGCCCCCTTCTTCCTGATCCGTAGTACACGTCTTCTTCTCCTTATTGCTCCTAGTCTTGATCAGCACTAGGATGTTCTTGCTAGGGATCTTCATTGAAGAAGCTTCGACCCAATGCTTCCCATCGTCGCCCATAAAGACATACTCCTGACTATAGTCACCGACTACGGTTGTTTCTGGATAGAATGATTCTCCGATCTTATCCAAATCCTTGCACTCTCCATTATCATTGTTATATACCATTATAGGACCGCCATTCTCAGCCTTGACCGTCCTGAATACGAATATTGAACTGGGCTTGAATGGAGGCGCTCCATTTTTCGTAGCATCCTCTCCGCTATAATAGCACTCCCCTTTATAATCAGTATCAGAAAAGAATATTGCCGCAAATTTTTCTGACTCATCCCCATCTTTCTGCTTGAAATAATATCCATCAACCTTATTATCCATTCCGAAATTTCCTAGACTTGTCACACTGTTCTTCAATAACATTTCTTTCCCTGTATTGTTATCCTTTATATACAATCCATATATCGAACTCTCTGGGGCAGGGGACTGGTTAACGCTTCCTGGTTCGAGTATCTTCGGATTGATGACATGGATTATCGTATAAGAACCTACTAATATCGTAAGGCCGAAAAAAGCCCCTAGCATCACCCTTCTTCCTTCACTTGCTTTCGCCGCGTTTCCTCCTGAAAAGAATATCTTGATCCCTCCATAAGTTACCATCAATACTCCTATTCCACTTCCTATCTTTACCAAGAATTCATATGATATCTTTATCTTATCATAAAAATCTGCCATTTCTTCCGCAAAAGCGACCCCGGATAATAGGAATAGGAAGAAAAAGCTTAATGATATTATTAATCTATTTTTTTTCATAAGACTTTATTCGCTAGACATTATTACCAGGCTCTTCGGCCTGACTGCATTATCAGTCACAGAAGTATCATAGACATCAGAACCTCGCAGCTCTCCTATGCATCCTCCGCTCCTCTCTATCTCGTTCCTACTGACATAAAGACACTTATCATTAGAACCCCTTATGACTACTGAGACTAATGCATCAACCTTTATCGATCTCACATCATAAAATTCTCCTTTTGAATTCTTTTTTGCAAAAAGATCCCCACATTCTTCCTTGATCATCACCTCTAGCTCGCTAGCAGAAGTTCCTGCTTCTGGAACCTTTATCTTGCAAACTTTTTTTACTGCCTCAAGATCAGTCATTTCTTGAGGGTCAACGTTTGGACCGGGGTCTCCTTCTCCTGTATCCTTGTCAGTCTCGGAGAAAGAAAATGCCTTGCAATTAACAGTCTCATTATCACCCCCTACGCAGGTCCAGGACCATCCATCAGATATCTCTACAAGATCTTTTGGATTTCCTCCCTTACAGAGATCCTTTGTCGGAGTAGCAGTAAAGGTTTTCTTATTAGAAGCACCACACGCCACGTGATTCTCAGAAAAAACATCCGTCTTGCAATAACAATCAACGCTTTGTGAAGGAAGTTTCTTATCATTTATACAGAGATAATGCCAAACATATCCCTCCTTTTCCTGTAAGGAGACAGCAGTTCCTGATGCACAAAAGCTTGACGTCTGGAAAGAAGCAGTTCCTTTCATTTGAGATTCAGATAGGGGACAAGGGGTATCTTTACCAGGGAATAAGCAAACGGGCTTTATATATCCACGGCAGCAATCAGCATATTGCCCAGAAGGATTGCTTGCCTTACGGCAGCACCAAGCCCAATGATGCCTGATCAATCCAGAGTCCCTGTCCGAACTTATTGCAGGAATAGAAGGAACCCCTGCGGTACAAAGATTGCCAGTTGGTCCAGCCTCTAAAGTATACCACTGAGTGTGGTCAGTACATGCCCCGATCTCATCAGTTCCTACCATAGCATAGCAATCCACGTCTAAGCCATTGTCCCCCTTGCACTTCCAAGAATATGTAATACCATTAGTGTCTACTTTAGTAGCAATTCCTTTACTGCATAAATCTGCACTAGGAGGAAAAATAGAAGCTGGATATGATCTTCTATTAGCAGCTCCACACTGTCCTTTTAATGAGGTACTGCCATCGACCTTATATGCATAGCATTCATCAGAATCTGGATCTTTTCCAGCTCCTGGAGAATCCGACACACAAGTCCAATTATACTTCAAGATTCCGTTTACCCAAGTACTCGTCCCTTTCTTCCTTGATACATTATTCCCGCAAGCATTACACCCGCTCCCATAATCTCCAGGATAATAATCATGACCCAAAGACATTCCATTACAATTCCCGCATAATTCTGCTGGGTCATAGATATAGAAAGCTACAGCTGATTGTATCGAAAAAATTTTATCCTTCACATAGCTCATCACTTTTTCTGGAATACCTCCCAAAAAAGAAAAGATCTCCTTGAACTTGTTTATGGATGAATTTTTTCCTTTATCCACCTTCTCGGCAATAGGGGAGGGGGTAGGTTGCTGGATTATTTCCATGTCCTGATCAGTATTCACGACTTTCCCACAGTTAGGAACTGGATACAGATATATATAGCTCTCTCCAGGAGTCTTTTCTTTGATTCTGCTCCTTACTTGTAAAAGGGATCCTAATTCCTCTAAGCTATAAGTCTTTGTCGCATC
>JAQWEU010000008.1 GCA_028704755.1 Minisyncoccota bacterium
AAGAAATTCCCAATATTTAGTAATCCCCATAGCATCATAACAATAGAAAATTTATCCTTATTTATCTTTTTTAAGGAAAAATCTTGCTGAACTATTTTCTTTGAATTTAATTTATTCATCACCAATTAAATATCTATTCTTATTTTCCTATCTTTTTCCTCTTCCTATTCTTAACAAAATCATAACCTAAATAACTGACACATCCGACCAAAGTAGTACCAGAAATCAATAATCCTAGATAGAACCACCTCTGAGGCCAGAACTCTACCACCATCTCAATATCATAAGAACCATCTTCATTCTTCTTACATGCCTTATTATCATCCTTACATAATTCAGCAGTGTCTACATACCAAGCATTCAAGAAGTTAGCCAGCTTATAATGATACTCATCTCCTATCTTCTCCCTCTTCGCAAAAGGCCACCAACTATCAAGAAATCCCTGTATTTTCTCATTATTCATCTGTAATTCCCATTGAGGATGATAACTCTCACTCATAGCTAAGAAGAATGGTGTAGTAGCTCCTTTGACATGAACCATCTTCTTTGTAGGATTAATCAAATCAAAATTTGTCTCCCTTGGTTCTACTAATTTATCCTTAGGTTCACTCACCAAATAAAACCTATCTTCAAGATCAGGAAGCTGTATTAATTGAAAATTATCATATCTAACTACATTATTAGTCACATTATCAGTAGGATAAGCATAGATAAATATAGTCATCTTCTTCGATCCTTCTGGCACCTTTATATTCTTTTCAAATGTTTTCCAATCAGTACCCTCTATCGTAATCTTCTCACTAAATTTAGTCTTTTCTGGGTTATCAAAAGCTATATAATAACCAGCGACATTAGAATCATTACTC
This sequence comes from Minisyncoccota bacterium, assembly GCA_028704755.1. Lineage (GTDB taxonomy): Bacteria > Patescibacteriota > Minisyncoccia > Minisyncoccales > Minisyncoccaceae > Minisyncoccus. The sequence continues at coordinate 867 of JAQWEU010000008.1, forward strand.
TGATAATCAAACTTTAATATATAATTCCTTCCCCCATCGACCTGAATTCCTTTCGAAACACAAGCTATATGCCTCGTAGTCTCTAGCTGCAACGACTGCTCTCCATCCGTCTTCTTCTCTTTATTAAGACTCATTGCCAATATCCTATTATCATCATAATTATGACAATCTCCTACCTTCTCCTGCCAACTACCTTTTTCGAATGATCCGTTAGGGAATTGATTATCATAACTATGCCCCTCCTCCTTATATTCAAATAAATTCTCACCTTCAGACAAACTCAATTCAATCTTCTTGTAATCCTCTTTAGAATCATTAATAATAATCTTCTTCTCAAGATTCACCTTACTGAATATGAAATTATCATACCTAACTATATTATTAGTTTTCTTATCAGATTCATAAGCATATATATATATCTGTGCAGATGTAGTTCCTTCTAATACATCCAACTCTTCATAATAACTATGCCAATCATTATCCCCTATTGTTAGATTATTCTTAATAATAGTCTCATTTACATCATTCAGCTTTAAGTATGAACCAGCTCTCTTCGCATTAGGACTCTGATAATCAAAACCAACTATATATTTGCCAGGAACTACATCAAACTTCTGATTAGTACAAGCATTATGTCTTAACGCAGATAATTTCAAAGCATATCGCCCCAAAGTCCGCTCAGACTGATCTAAACTCATCGATATAGCAGGATTTTTATCGTAATTATTACAATCTCCAGCCTTTTCAGTCCAAGTACCTTTCTCAAAAGAAGGATTATTCATAGCATTTTCACTAATAGAAAACAATTCCAACACAGCACCTTCTTTAAGGCTTCCAATAGATTCATCCTTTAATCCATCTAAAGGGATTATCCTCCTAATAAACGAATCCTCTGGTAAAGCATTTGCTTTCTTAAGATTCTTTCCATCACTTTTTTGCTCCTCTTTTCTTTCCGTAATCTTTAAAAAGTATTTACTACCTGCTCTAACTTCTTGCTTTATCAGAACTTCTTTCTGATCACTTAATATATCAAAACCATCCCCATTAATTAATAAATTACCATCTGGCTTCAAATATAATATAATCTCCCCCCCATCATTTTTACAAAACACTCTCTTCGATCTTTCTCTACTATAAAATGTCTGATAATTATCTTGATTATATATACTAGCATTATCAAAAATTGAAGACTGTCCAAATTTAATAGTTTTTATATCTAAACTACTAAATATATCATATAGATACGTTACATTCTTTCCATTTTTATTCTTATCATCCACAACAAAATCAAACCCCTCACCAAAATAACTCGTCAGAAAGCTATACTTCTGCTCCAATCTATCCGTATCTTTAAATCCATAAATACTCGTAACCCCTCTTATGTATGGCTTATACTCCTCATTCTCATATACCACCAACTCTTTAGTTCCTATATCAATCTTCTTCAACCAACTCACCTTATCTAACTCTGATATATACCAATCCCTGATATTTTCATTCCTATCTCCTCCATAATAAATAAAAAAGTTGTCGTCATTATTTATATCATTAATTGGAACAACAACATATTTAACAGAAGAAATACTTAAATAAAAGTATTTACTATTTAAAAAACCTATAACCTGTTTTTCTATAGGATCATTATCGTTCCCGTACTTCCAGTCAAAGGAAAGCATCTTAACTATATTTACCTTAGGATTTTCAAATAAAGAGTCTGCCCATTTAGACTCTTTTGGAACCCATAAGGTTCGATACACTTCACCAGTCGAAGAATTTAACTTATTAAAAATTAAATAATCATTAGGAATTTGCCTAGAAATAAACATAGTTTTTATTTCGCCAGTAATCAAGGGTTTTACATTTAATAAAGACAATAAGATTATAAAAAATGCACAGAGAAAAAATAACACCCTACATAAAAATAATTTTGAAGTCTTTAAATATGATAAAGAATAAGCAATTAAACCTAAATAACCAAGAGATGTTAATAAGTAAAATTTAGAAGACTCTCTAAAAAAACCAAATCCAGGAAAATTTTTATACAGCCAATAATACAAATCAGGGAATGGCTCTGCACCTTGCTTTGTCAAAAAAACACCAACCAACGATAATACAGCAAAAAAAATAACATACCCAACCCTCTTCTTACTAAATAAAATTGCAGAAAAAGCAATAATAGGCACTAGCCAATAATAAATAATGACTGGCTGCCGAACAAAAGACACTAAACCACCTCCAGTCCAAGAAGAGTCATATATATTAAAAGCATGGAATAAAGAAAATAAAAAGGAACCAAATAAACCTCTATCAGTTGCAACCTTTACCGTATCGACACCACCTCCAAGCAATATTGGTAAAGCCCAAAACAAATTTAATGCTACGAACAATAAAAAAGCAAAAAAATAAAACCTATAGTCATGTCTCAATGTTCTCAAATTAAAACATAAAAAGAATAATAAAATAAAAAATATAATATAAGCAATCCTACTTTCATAACATGTAGCAAGAAATAATAATAATAATAGAATAATCCAAAAAAACATCTTTCTATTTTTAATTGCCATAATATAAAAATACAAAATTAATGGAGCAATAGAGTAAACAAAAGCAATCGTTAGGTGAGATGTCTGTTTTACTAAAAAATAAATAGTAGTTCCGTAAAAAACAGAACAAATAAAACTTATTAATTTACTCTTATTAGTTATTTTCATTACCAAAAAATATGGCGAAAAAAACCCCATTAAGGCAATTGGTATAAGAAATGTAATTTTAACCACTAAATCATAAGACATTCCAATATTTGCCAAGAAAGACCAAAATAAAGTAAAAAGGTTAAAAGCAATTTGAATATTAAACTGCCCAAAATTAAAGAAAGAAAGCCAAGTAGAATAAGTATAAAAAAAAGACTTAAGAGACTTATCCCCCCAATACGTCCAGTCTCCACTTGTTAAAATATTGCCAAATAAAAACCATTGCCAATGAATCGCAAGAGAGAAAAATAAGAGAATTATTAAGAAAAAGTTCTTCTTAAAAAAATCAACTATTTTTTTCATAAACACAATTATAGTTATTCGTATAATCCTTTTTCCTATCAAATTGATCCAAAATTATAAAAATAATACCTGAAACAAATTTAAATGGCAAGAAAAAAATATAATATACATAAGCAATAATCTTAATATTCATAAATGGTAAAAAAATATTTTTTGATTGCCAAAGAATATATTGCAAATTAATAAATATCCCTCCTTGTGGCTCAATATATTTCAATAAAAAATTATTTCGCTCCCCAATTTTTTTTAAACCATACTTAGTATACCTAAAATAATCATAAGGAATCTGATGTTCTCCTTGTCCAAGAGGAGCAGTTAACAGTAGTTTTCCACCTTTTTTTAAAATTCTATTAAATTCTGCAAATGCCTTATCTGGAAAATCTAAATGTTCCAAAACTTGTGTACATAAAATATAATCAAATGACTCAGAAGGAACTGGTATCTGATATGCAGTTGATTTTATATCTATATCATCAAAATACCACTCTTTATCACCAATGCAAAGATCATTAGAGGTATATTTACAATGCATAAAATATTTTTTATATTTCAATTCTCCTGCACCAATATCAATAATTTCAGAATTATTAGCAATCTTTTTTGCTTCCCTTTTTACAAATCGTAAAAGCGCCCACTGATGATAATCCAAAAAAGGAGAATACAAAATATTACGAACAATTTCACTACCCAAAACTTTCAGTATTAATTTTCTCATTTTTTTAAATATAATAATAGATGATTTAATTTAGCAAACCCCAGATACATTTCTTTAAAAACCTTAATATCTCCAACTACTCGTCGTTCTTGAATCAATTTTCTTTTTTTCCAAATTTTTCTAATATTACTCAAATTAAATAGCCACCCCTGATAATATGAATAAGAAATCCTTGGATTCGCTGTTATGATAAAATATACAGATTCTAAAATATTTAATAAAAAATATATCGGCAATAAAAAAAGAAGTGTAATAACGGAATAATTTTTAAGCAACATCTGCAAATTATTCTGATTTCTCCACAAAAAATTTTTATATTTAATCCCATTAGACCCTCCGCCTCCTTCATGGTGAAAAAAAACTCCACTAGCAGTTCCAAAAGTATAGCCAAACAATCGAAGCCTCCAAAACCAATCAGTTTCTTCGAAATACATAAAAAAATCATTATCTAAGCCACCAGTTCTCAAATAAAAATCTTTTTTACAAAAAAGACATGCACCAGATAAATAAAAAAACTTTTTTACATCACAAGAAATAAAAGGGTGTCCTAAAAAATCAATATTGTACTTTTTTTCTTTTTCTATAAACCGATCCTCACTATAATAAGGTATTACTACTGGACTCACAACACAATAACTTGATTTATCATAAAATAATCTTATTTTTTCCAAAAAATCTTCATCAACCCAAGTATCATTGTTTATTAAAAGTAAATAATCACCCCTTGCTACACTTATCCCTAAATTATTCCCACCAGCAAATCCTAAATTTTTCTCACTCTTGATGACTTTTACCCTATTATCAAAATATTTTTCTTTAATAAAATCAACGCTATCATCAGTAGAATCATTATCAACAAATATAAGCTCAAAGTTATCATAAGTCTGGTTTAAAAAAGAATCAAAAAATCTCTTTAACCACCGCTTTCCATTATAGTTGACAGTTATTATTGAAATCATATTTTAACATTTATTTAAAATCTTTTATCATTTTCCTTATTTTTGCAAAATAACTATCAACTTTATTCTTTTTTTTCGCAGAAATATTCTTTAAATAATCTCTCTCCTTCGAATAATTACTCGAAATATCTTCTATTCTCTTTAAAACATTCTCTGAGTTAAAATCAAATGAAATATCAAAACCACTTTTTTCAAGATTAATTTCAGACAAATAACTTTTAACTTTAATATCATACTCAAGAGCTATAAACGGTGTATGTATAATAGTTGATAAAATAGAACAATGAAGCCGTTCTGCAATAACCAAATCAACTACATTAATAACTCGAGCAACATCCACGGCACTCCTTAATACTAAAATTTCAAAATTTATATCAGGAATCTCATTCTTTATTTTATCCCTAAACAAAGACAATGTTTCATAATCATCGCAAGAATAATCAAATTGCATTGGTATACCAACAATTCTAATCATATTATTCTTCTTATAGAGCCCAATAACAACTTTCATCATTTCAAGAATAAAATAATCCCAAACTTCAGGCTTAGCTATATTTCTACACAAATTTAATCCAATAACATTTACCCCCGAAAATAAATCAATATTACGACCGCTTAAATCAAAATAAACCCTATCTAAAGAAAAAACTGCATCAGGAACAACCTCAATTTGTATCTTCTTATTTACCTGCTCACCAAAGGACAAAGAGGAGGAATCTCGAACACTTACAAAATCAACACTCTCTAAAATATAACTTGACTTTTTAAATCCTTTCTCAGTGTTAAGTGGACCAATACCAACATTAGAAAGAATAATTTTTTTTCTTCCAATTCTTTTCGTAAAAATAATTAATAAAATTAAAATATTTAACACAGAATACCTATCTCTTCCGTAATCACTATATAATTCTTTTACTATGCTTCCACCTGCAAAAAACAACAAATCACAATCAAATATATAAAAAAGAAGTTTATGTTTTTCATTTAAAGTATGAAACGTCTTGACCTTAAAATCCTCTCTAGTTTTTTGTGGCTGATAAGAATTAACAAAAAAACTAATATTATCAATTTTCCTCAACTGAAATAAGAATGTTTCTAATAATAACTCATCACCAATGTTATTTTGTCCGTGTGTACCAATAAGCAAAACCTTAATCTCTCCCCCCTTCTTCATAAAAGAAGTTAAATAACCAATACCTCCAAATCCAAATTTAAAACAATTATAAATAATAAAAATAATTGCCATAAAAGGGTTTAATAAAAATTTTTTCCAATTTTTAAAATAAACATTTCTAAAAAAACTTAATTGTTTGCCAGACTCTTCTTCATTATTTACTCTATAGTTAACAAAATCTTTCCCATATTCATGATACTTCATCATATGTTTCCAAAAATCAGTTGGTTCCCCTAAATGCAAGGCTTCAGCTTCAATAAAACCAGTTTTATACCCTCCTCTATTTAGCTTATTTTGAAAGTCATAATCCTCTCCTGCGATTATTTTTTCATTAAATCCTCCTATTTTTCCATAAATATCTTTTTTTATAAATCTTGCAGAAGAATGAATAATGTCATATTTATACATATCTACTTCAAATTTTCTGACTTTAGCAATCCATGAAATTCTTACATCCGGAGAATTATGCACCACTATTGCATCAAAACCCTTATTAATTTCATTAACGCATTGATCAATAACCTCACTATCAAGAACAAAATCAGAATCAACTTTATACACATATTCACCATTAGATTTTTCTACCCCAAAATTAACTTGAGCGCTCCTTTCTGGCCCCTTATTAAATACTCTTTCTGTATATCTACCAGCAATTACTTTAGTATTATCAGAACTATTATTATCAACAACTATAATTTCAATATTCTTATAACTTTGATTTTTTATCGACTCTAAACAAGCCTCAAGAGTTTTTGAAGAATTTTTTGTTGGCACTATTACTGAAACTAAGGGATTATTCATAAATTATTTCTTGCTTTTCATAAATTCACTAGTCCTGAACAGCGACTCGAAAGTTCCTGCATCACTCCAAAAACCATCCAGAATATCATAATTAGTAATACTATTGTTAATATAGTAATTATTAACATCAGTAATTTCCAATTCACCTCTGTCCGATGGCCTCAATGTCTTTATAACATCAAAAACACTACCATCATACATATATAATCCAGTCACAGCCAAATTAGACTTTGGAGCCTTCGGCTTTTCCTCAATTCCGACAATCCTCTCATCCTTGACCTCTGCAACTCCGAAACGATTAGCATCGTTTACTTCTTTCAGGAACAATCTTGCTCCCTTTTCTTGATTCTCAAAAGATTTTACATACAAAGATAGATCGTTTTCAAATATATTATCTCCTAGAATAACAACTACCTTCTCCTTGTCGGCAAAATCTTCAGCCAATCCCAAAGCCTGAGCAATTCCTCCAGCTTCCATCTGGACAGAATATGAAATCTTAGCTCCGAACTCTCTCCCATCTTTCAATAATTCTAAGAAATCTCCAGCATGCCCCTCTCCTGAAATGATCAGAATATCCTTTATTCCAGCATTGATCAATAACTTCAAAGGATAATAAATCATCGGTTGGTCATAAACCGGAAGAAGATGCTTATTGGTGACTCTAGTGCAAGGATAAAGCCTAGTACCTTTACCCCCTGCCAAAATTATTCCTTTCATATTAGTTTATATTTGACTTTTCTTTAATTTTCTTCCACCATTCAATGTTTTTACCATACCACACTATGGTCTCCTGTAAAGCTTTTTCAAAGTCATATTGTGGTTTCCAACCAAGCTCTTCGACCTTTTTTATCCCTAAAGAATACCTCAGGTCATGACCCAATCTATCTGGAACATGGTCGATCCAATCCTCATTCTTATCAAAGAATTTCAATACCGATCGAGTGATCTCAATGTTCATCTTCTCATTTCCTCCCCCTATATTATATATTTCTCCCAATTCTCCATCATGAAGAACAGTATCAACTCCACTGCAATTATCAATCACGTATATCCAATCCCTGACATTTTCACCAGTTCCATAAAGAGGGACCTTTTTATCTTCCATCAGATTAGTCACGAATAAAGGAATCAATTTCTCAGGATATTGGTATGGGCCGAAATTATTTGAAGATCTAGTGATCAATACAGGCAGACCATATGTCTTATAATAAGCCATGACTAATAAATCAGCCCCAGCCTTTGATGCAGAATAAGGACTATTAGGAGATAACTTATCATCCTCGAAGAAACTGCCGTCATTTATGCTTCCATAGGTCTCATCAGTTGATATGTGTAAGAATTTACCAGTTCCATACTTCTTTACAATCTCGAGCAAGCTACTGACTCCCAATATGTTCGTTTCCACGAAGACATTAGGATTAGAAATGCTCCTATCAACATGGGTCTCAGCAGCGAAATTCACTACATAATCAAATTTTTCCTTACTGAAGATATCATCCAATAGATTCGAATCGCAGATATCTCCCTGAACGAACCTATATCTTGGATCACTCTCGATATCTCTTAAGTTATCAAGATTGCCAGCATAAGTAAGCTTATCATAATTCAAGACTTCATAATCAGGATACTTATTCAAGATATAGCGGATGAAATTTGATCCGATGAAACCGGCTCCACCAGTAATAAACAATTTTTTATTCATAGTTCTTTATATTTATTAAAAATTTATCAACTGAATCATGCCAATCTGGCAGCTTATACCCAATAACTTTTCCCAAAGGAAAACTATCTAAGACAGAAAATTTTGGTCTTTTAGCTAAAGTTTCTATCTTATTACTCTCAATTGGAAGGCATTTACCCTTCCAATTGACAGAATCAAGGATATATTTAGCGAATTCATATCTCGAGCACTGTCCTGAATTAGTCATATGATACAATCCGAACTGCCCAGTCTCTATCAGTTCGAGCGTAGCAATTACCACATCATCAACGAAAGTAGGAGAAAATACCTGATCATCTACGATCTCTAAGACATCTTTAGTCTTTGACCAAGATAAGAGCTTCAAAGGAAAGCTCGCATTAGGATTATTCCCAAAAACAGCACTGAGCCTGATCAAATAATACTTTCTTGCAAAATCCCTGAGGAAACATTCCCCTAATAACTTGCTCCTCCCATAAGCGCTGATTGGATCTGGCTCATCTCCTATATTATATGACTTATCCTTCTCCCCTGAAAAAACATAATCAGTACTATAATGGATCAAAACAGAACCTATATCTTCGCTGATTATGGCTAAATTCCTCACTGCTAAACCATTGACAAGATAAGCATTCTCCCAATCCTCTTCCGCTTTATCTACATTATTATAGGCAGCACAATTGATTATGTAATCAGGACTATAATTCCTGATTACTTCATTCATCCTTCCAAAATCAGTAATATCCAGATCACTGCTCGTTAATGCTAAAAATTTAAGACCTTGTCTTTCAAGTTCCAAGACAAAGCTTTGCCCAAGCTGTCCATCAGCCCCCAATATTAATATTTTTTGATTATTTTCCATATTCAAAATTATTATCAGCCTGTTCTAATGATGGATGCTTGATATCCTTTGATGATAAGATAGGATCATCTATTGGCCACTTTATACCGATTGCCGGATCATTCCAAATTATTCCAGCCTCATCCTCTGGTGAATACTCGTTCGTACATTTATAGATTATCTCCGAATCATCTTCTAAAGCACAAAAACCATGAGCAAATCCTCTCGGTATATACAGCATGTCCTTATTCTCTTCAGACAATACATAACCAACCCATTTTCCATAAGTAGGTGACCCCTTCCTTATATCAACCGCCACATCGAAAATACTGCCCCTCACGCAACGGACAAGCTTTCCTTGAGCCATTGGATCCTTTTGATAATGAAGCCCCCTTAAAACACCTTTTTTTGACCTTGAATGATTTTCCTGGATAAACCTCTCCTCAATCCCACCATCAAAGAAATCCGACTCCTTATATGTTTCCATAAAAAATCCTCTCTCGTCTCCAAAAAATTGATTCTTTACTAAAATAACAGCTGGAATACTTTTATCTCTTTCAAATATAAAAGACATACTACCCTTTAATAATCATTAAAAACTCCTTATAACTCCTCTCAAAAGTGATTTCTCGGCTGGTCTCCCAAGCCTTTTGTCTTAGTTTGGCATAACTTTCCTTGTCTCGCAACATACTTATTACACTTTCCGCCAAACATTCAGGACTGTTTTCCTTGCAGACGATCCCAGTTTCTCCATTCCTGACACTGTCCCTGAGTCCATCGACATCATAGACGATAGCCGGAGTTCCTTGGCTATTCGCCTCCGTAACTATCAAGCCCCAGCCTTCTTTTACTGATGTGACGCATATCAGATGGCTCCTCTGCATCAGTTCCATCTTCTTCTTCCTATCGACCCTCCCCAAACAGGATATATCGCTGCGATACTCAGAATCATCGATATGTCTGAGCACTTTCTTGCCATAATCGCTTTCCGTGTCTCCAGCTACTATCAGCTTAAGACAAGGAAGCCTTTTTTTCGCCATCTCAAAGGCTTTCACTATCTCTAGAGTCCTTTTCATCGATCTTACTGATCCAAGGCTCAGGATGGTGAATTTATCGCTCTTCACAACGTCTTTCAAGTCTGGAACAGGTTCGATATCGATTCCCTCGCTGATGATCCTGACATTCTCTTCTCTGAATCCATATCTAATCAGATCCTTCTTGGTACTCTCTGATACTGTAATTACTTTCTCGCTATTCAGCATCCACAGATAGATCGGTTCGATGATGTACCCGATAAGGCTCAAAGGAAAGAACATCTGGTAGAACCAGATCTCCCTACATAGCTGATGGATGAACATCACTCTCTTTTCCTTCACATAAAACTTTGTAAAGAACGGAATAGTATTCATCTCGTCTATCACTAGATCAGCCCATCCTTTCAGATTCTCTGCATAATATCTAAAGGCTTCCCAATACACTGTATAACGGTTTCCGAGCCTGATCACCCTATAACCATCAATGATCTCTTCCTTCGGACATCCTTCATATCCAGCCACCAGAAATATGACCTCGTTCCCATCCAGAACAAGTCTCTTAGCCAGTTCTTCATTCACTACTTCAGCTCCGCCAGCTAATGGACTCTTCTTGTCTTTCCATGTAAACCAAAGGATTTTCATATTCGTATATAAAAACTCTAAACTAAAAAAGGGATACCGTCAACATTTATCCCTTGTTTTTCCCTAATATTATCTTATAGACTCCGTCCAAGAAGTCCCCTCCAGCATAACCGACGATGAAAGCGAAAGCCGGAGTGAAGTATTCCACTGAGGACATTATTCCCGACTCATTGATCGCCACCGATGCCATCATCCCGATGACTCCGGAGATGAAAGACATTCCGAAGAAATATTTCACATCGAATCCCACATTCTTGTAATCATACTGGTGTTTCAGATATCCCAGTATCCCTCTGATAAGTCCTCCTCCAAATCCAGCTATAAGTAAAGATATGTAAGAATTGATTAACATTGCTTTTATTTAAGAATTAAATAAACAAAATATCAGTGTTTCTAAGAACATCTGTATTTCTGTTTATCGACAAGAGTACCCGTATTTTGTTTCCCTCAGGAAATCTATATCAGTAATATAGATTCAAGAATCTGATGAATTCTCAAGTATTCAAGTCCTCTCGAGAATACTTGGTGATATCTGCCCTCACCTCAGGAAAGCTATATCATTGATAATCAGGATTTAAGAATCCTTCTTACTCTTGGGTACCCTATCAGTAAAGTGTAATTAAAAGATATTAATCCTCTTTAATAGGTGTGAAAAAAGAAAATACTGGATTTTGAAAATCTCATTAGTATTAAAATGCAAAAGAATCACTTTTCAATGAAATTTAGCATAGGAGTTAATATCTTTAATATAGCACTTTGGACATCTAGCGTCTCGTAAGCATACAATATCACAACTTTTTCTATCTGTCCAGTTTTTGTTACCATCCATTTTAATACCTAAAGCTAATTCCTTAATCTATAAAAAAATTGCTGAATAGATTTCGGCAACTTTTCCAGAATAGAATACCCGATTATTAATGTTTTACTATCTCAAGCCTTTCATAGTCATATTCATCGAACTCGTCCCAATACTTCTTCTCATATTCATATAACTCTACACCAAGATAACCATGGTTTTTCTCTAACAAGGACTCTATCTCCTTTTCGGTATGATCTCTTCTGAAGTCTCTTTTAGCAAGCACATTAGATAAAGTATCATAAGTCGTATAATTATCATATTCGTCTACGATCGAATAAATTTCTTCATAAAAATCCTCAACCATGATAATTTCCCCTTCATAATCCTCTACCATCTCAGGATGCCCGAAATCTTTTGCAAATTCCAAGAAATAACTCTCAACCCTCTCCATTTCATCAGACATCTCCTTATAATCCTTTCCCTCGTCAGCAACAGTATCTCCTAAGATACCAACCACACTATTAGCTATGCCTAACATGACTATTAATTTCTCATATTGTTCTTTTGTGATATCAATATTCATATTTTTATTATAATAATTTATTAAGAACTGATCAGACCTCACTTATGACATCGAAACCCTTGAAGCTGCCAGTAATAGCTAATCCAATTATCTTACCATTATTGATCTTCGCCTCTCTGATCTTTTTTGCAATGACATTCAATGTTGAACCAGAACCGACTGCATCATCGATTATCAAGATATTCCCATAAGAACCTTTATTATCGACGAAAAAAGTTGCTTCCGCATTTTCTATCCTGTCCCTTATCTTGTTCAGGGTCTTTTGAGGAACCGTAATATCTGATTTGATCTTTACTACTCCTACCCTTTTTAGCGGTAATTTTAAATTATTCTCTAATTCCTTCATCAGCTGCACCTCTCTTTTGACCGTAGGAGGAACAAAGCATACGGCATCTATCTCATATTCATCAACGATAGATAGTACTCTATCCTTGATGATATTGGAAATATCTCGAATTATCTTCTTATCTTGACTGTTCTTACCAAATAACAACAATTGCCCAAGCTTCGTTTTCCCAAATCTTTCAATAGCATAAAAATCTAGATAAAATACTTCATCTAGATACACTTTATCAAAAGATGATTCTATCTTACTCATACCATTGATAAGTCCAGACTTTGATTTGTGCTTATTATACTTTTCCAAAGTCTTTGAATAATCATCTGCTGTCTTGATCGGATCTAGATTATTACGCTCACACCAATGAATGAAACCAACGACCCCCTTCATCACTTTTCCGCTCGGAGTAGTGAAGAAGAAATTTTCATTGATTATATTTTTGATCCTTTCTTCAAAGACAATACTCTCGCTCACCTTCTCTTCCTCATTCAGGATATAAAAAACCTTAGGAGGATTTCCTAGCTTAGAAATTGAACCATCTTCAAGTAAATCTCTTAAATGGATGAAAATTGACTGTTTTGATATACCAATACTATCAATGATATCTTTTGCTGAAGCAGAACCTTTATCCTTGATATATTGGATTATTTTTTCTTTCGTTGTTTGCATCAAATACATTATATTATGTTGACTATTGACTGTCAATAGTCAATAGTCAACATATCTACGTTTTATAAACTGAACATTACACCTGATGTAATCTTTGACTCCTATTATGATTATCGAGTCAGCCTGAACCATGCTCCATTAGAGATTGTATAATCTCGCAAAGCCCTATAACTCACCCATTCAGGAGTCTCTCCGATGGTCTCAGCTCCTGCCTTTTTCAATTCTTCCAAGATCTCCTTATATCCTTCGATATCCGCTATCTTCATCGGAGCATTCTTATACTCCCTTCCTTCACTATCATACATCGTCGCATTGACATCCGCCCCCAGACTGATCAATTCCTTGACCATCTCTAAATCCTTATTATATATCACATTCAACAGCATTGCAGAAAGGAATGGTATCTTCTTCGGAATCCTGATAGTCCTGATAGACACATCCCCCTTATAATCAGTCCCCGCCTTGATCAGTGCCTTCATGATATCGATATTCGCAGAATAATACATCGCCGTATAACCATAATCATCCTTCCAATTAACATTTGCTCCTGCTTTGATCAGCTCATTGACGATCTCCAGATTGGTCTTGGCTCCGAGCATGAGAGGGACCTCCCCAGAAATTTCCCCATTGACATCGACTCCCTCTCCGATCATCTGCTTCACTTTCTGCAAGTCGCCTGATTTGATCACTGAAAGGAACTTTTCGACCTTGACACCCTTCATAGACCTCTCAGTGATCAATGCCCTTATCTTTGAGATGAGTTTTTCCCTATCATTCTTCACAAAGGACAGACAAGAAATATTAGTCTTGCTACAGCCATCAGCTGTCCCCATGAACCCTCCGCTGCTCACGCAATAATTCGTCCCGTCTGAGAGCTTCTTCATTATGCAATAGGCATTCTTCGAAGTAGCGATTATTACCGGTTCTCCGACCGCATTGATCTCCTTGACGAGAGATATTCCTTTTGCAGAACTGACGAACCCCAGAAAGGTCTTTTTTGACTTCTGGTAAGAATTTAAAGTCATAGCCAGGTTATCTATACAGGCTTGAGTTCCCACATCCTGGCTCTGTGCCAAGACATTATTACAGAGCAAGATACTTATTAAAAAGGATAAAACAAGGATTTTCTTCATAAGATTCTCATATATTATGATTATGATGATATTATATCATATCTTTTAATAAAATATAATCGAAGAAAATCCATTATTTCCATAAGATAACAAAACCTTGTACGCTCGATGAGGAACCATATGGAGCCCCACGTACAAGGATTTATTTGTTTATTAAATGACACTAGGTAAAACAATAAAAGTCAAGAGAAATAAACACCTGGTAAAATTAGACTATGATGACCATCAGCTTTTCATCATAATACAGTATAATTATCAGTCGTGAATTCATACTGGGAAACGAATATCTTCTTGAAAGGAATTATTGAATTCAATTCATAGAACACTAGGATCGCTTCACGATACTCATCCTCACCGACACTACGATACGACAAAGGAGGAAATCCATATGATAACAATATAGCATTCGCGATAAAACGCCCCACCCTCTTATTACCATCATTGAAAGGCTGTATATAACTGACCCCCAGTAAGGATATCAATGCCTTCGCATGCACGTTCTCTATCCTGGAAATCGTTTCCATTAACTGACCGACAGCATCATCAATCTGATAAATATTATCAAGGGGCATATAAATTGACCCAGAAATACCGACCATATCCTTTCTCAATCCTTTATCTATTCCCAAATCCTTAGTCAGGATATCATGCAGATCCACCAGGCACTTCTTACTGACATTCTTGAATATTGCTGGATGATTATGAATATATTCAAAGGCTTCTTTATGGTTCAGGATCATCTGGGTCTCTTTTTCTGTCTTATCAGCAGCTTTCTTGTTCTCTAGGATCAATCTTTCAGTATCAAGAAGAGTATATGTATTCCCTTCTATTTTTGAAGACTTCCAAGACATCTCTATAACAAACCTCTCCAATTCTCTCTTTTGAATAGTTTTCGAGACATCTCCCACTCTTGACTTATAGGATTCAGTAGCCCTCTCGATTCTCATCAGATCGTCATCATCGAATATATTATTCGGAATAGAAGAAAATAGATCAAAATCATATCCACGGAAACCATACCTATCGTCAAGATCAATAGAACAATAAGCCTTAGTGTCTACATCAAAAAAGATCCTCCCGAACAAGCTCAGACCATAACTCACGGACCTCCCCGATCCACTCACCGACAAGACACCAGATTTTGACATTTCGGACAGATCTCTCTTTACTGTGATTAAGGAGACTTTCTCACCTCCGTCGATCAGATCCTTGAAGACTTCTGAGGCCTGTGCATTCCTTCTCTTAAGGATATAAATAGCTATTTTTTCTTGTTTTGATGTTAATTTGACCATATTCGTATCATTTATATGGTTTAATCGTATCATAATGATACGATTAAGGCAACAATATGATACGAATAAGAGCCACATTAGAATATGATAATCAAAGAAAGTCCATTATTTCCATAAAATAACAAGGACATACACATTCAATCACAGTAAACAGAAATAAAAAAACCTGACAGAAATTCTTCTGTCAGGATAATTACCTGGTCCATGCATCCTCAGATGCTTGCGCCCATTTAGTGATACGGAGTACCAAAGACTCATTCCTGATGAACGCCCCCATCTGCTGCTCGGAAAAACCGAATCTTCCCAGCCTCCAAAGAAGCTCTATCCGATAAGGACTTCCGCTCATCCGATTGCCGATTACCATATCAAGAGTAACACGACAGTCTTCCGACATATCACCATACTTACAATAGTATTCACCAGCTCTCTCAACGATACACACCAATTCAGATATATACAGCTGGGCAGGCTTAGGCAGATCATCCTTCTGGAAGAAAGAGAAAAAACGGCTCAGCTCCTTCTCCTTTCTCCGTGTCTTATCATCAGAAAGACTTAACTCCCAATTAGACAAATGACTGATCTGTTCATCGGAAAGACAAAGTATCCTGAATCTTCGATCCAATTCCTTCCTGTAACAATCATTCTCCTTAGAATCGAGCAATAGCTCAGAAACTAGCAAGCTGTCTTCCATCGGAAGGACTTCCCTTACTCTATCAAGCATCGCTTCTTCCATTATGGAATCAATGAGCTCGATAGCCTCGCAATTACCTAATTCCATGATCCTATTTATCTCATCTTCTCCTCTACTCATCTCTTTTGCTCCATAACAAGTTTTAAAGAACTGTTAATGGTTAAATGGTAAACTATTTATAGTATTTGTCAATGATTAGTTACCAGACGTCCCGACCTGAAGCACGGCCGATCATTTTTATAATAAAAAATGCCCTATATGTATAAGACATCAATAGTGACCAATACCCTCCTTCCCTTATCCTAGATTAAGATCTTTTTATTAATTCAATAAACCTATCCATCTCTTCTTTTGTAGACTTTTCATTTCTTAATGTCCTGAAAAAGACTGGTAAATGACCGACAATATTCTCATCCAGGACAATATCGTGAGGAATAATACCTTGAGCAACACTAGCATAATCCATAAAATTCTCGAATTCATCAGAATTTTCAAGCAACCCTAATGCGATTGCCCATCTTTTAAGACATCAATATCTGAAGGAGGAGCGATTACCCCTCTCTCGACCTTACTCCAATTACTAGAATCATAGTCAACTATTTTACAGACATCCCTAAGGCTAAAATTATTACTTAATCTTAAAGACTTTAAAAGTTCTGCGAACTTCAATAGTTTTATTTCCATATATTTATATTGATTAATAAATATCATTACTATGTGGTAAATATTTTACCACAAGAAAAGAAATTTACCCCATGA
This sequence comes from Minisyncoccota bacterium, assembly GCA_028704755.1. GTDB lineage: Bacteria > Patescibacteriota > Minisyncoccia > Minisyncoccales > Minisyncoccaceae > Minisyncoccus. Next base: position 18,051 of record JAQWEU010000008.1, read on the forward strand.
CTATTAATTTACTTGCACTTTTATTAAAAATATAGACATTTCCAACTCCTCATGATATAAGATAAATATTAAGACAAAAAGGATCCGAACGGCCTAGTACCTAAGGAGCCTTTTTTTGTTTCTCTATTTTCTTTTTAATATCCCCATTACTTAAAAAATCAAAATACTCAGATCCCATCTTCTTATACAAAGAAGAGGCAAAATCCTTATTAGGAAATAGAATTTTCTTGAACTTACCCTCTTCGATTAAAAAATCTACCAACATCATATAATCTCCATCACCTGAAACTAACAGTACCTTATCAAAATCCTCCTGCCTATAAAGCCTCTTCATGACATCAAAGATGATATCGGAATCCACATTCCCTTTCTTCTTACTTTTCATAGCAGAATTATATCTACGAAACTTTATCACGAACCCAGATTCCTGTATCCTATCATAAAGGCTTTGATTTTCTTCATCAAGGAATCCTAAGAAATAATATGCCCTTTTGACATCATATTTTTCTGATAGATATTTTCTGAACTTAAAAAGATCAACCCTCCATTTAGGATCAGTTTCCATAGTACCCCTATATAGATTCTGTTCATCTATAAAAGCTAGATTATTTTCTTCTTTCATATTCATATATATCATATTTCTGTTTCTAATTAGAGAATCGTCAATAAAAAACACCTCTGAAAATGAGGTGTTCTTGCCACTCTATGATATTTATTGGATTATTCCCTTTATCAGACTATAATCTCTTTCCAGGAATTAATCAATGATATTCAGGAATAAAAAAAGAAGCAGTTGCTTCTTATTACCTCCTTTCAGAACAAGAGATAGTAGCTGGAAGATTATGGTCGAATACCTGGACATCGGATCTATTATCAGGACCAGACCCATTAGTCTCTGCTTCTTGCCGAGACGCCTCATAATCATTACAATTCGTCAGATTGAAAGAATATTGACCCTCCGGATCATTGATGATCATAGGCACGGCCAATACGACGATAAACACTACTACGAAGACCACGGTCTTCATCAGGATACTCTTCTTCATGCTTTTTTCACCATCAAGGACTGATGATGAATATAATATAATAAAGGGTAATCGTCAAGATTGATTATAAAAAAAGAGGGATTTAAAATCCCTCATTACCCGAATAACGAGCTGAATAGCCCTGGTTTCTTGGGCATTGGAACTAGCGCGATGAGGTCACCCTCTGCTACTGTTCCCAAATTCTCACATACTATCCCATTCTGGAACACCTGATAATTATCAGGCTTTTCCTCGATACTCGCAAGCAGCTTTTTCAAGGAATCCCCCTTGGGCATGATGACGTCGAAGACTTTTCCTCCGACAATCCCTACTTTTACCATCCACCACCTTCGATGTTAGGTATGAGGGTAATGACAGTGCCATTGACAGCCTTGTCTTCAAGTGTACATTCGATCCCATTGCAGGTGATGTCATACTCGTCAACATCATCGATTCCGGCAATATCCAAAGCATCGCCGATCGTCGATCCTTCCTTGAGGAAGATCGACCTTACCCGGTCTCCTAGGCAAGCGATTTTGACCATGACATCCGGAATAATCTTGACAACATCTCCTGATTTCACCAGGTCTTCGATCTTGACTATTGATCCATTGAGCATGAATCCGCAACCATGATCGATCCCAGCTACATCGAAAACATCTGCAACAGTTGATCCTTCTTCGATACACACATCGCGTAAGCACTTATCCAAGTGCTCGACACTGACAATGATCCCTTTTTTGTCTGATGACATGGACACACCTTCGTTTTCCATCCTATTCCTTCACGAGGAAGGTCAAGGTTTGAAGATCGAAAACGATCTCTCGGGCTGTGGACTCAGCCCCAGCGAACTTCTTCACCTGGTTCGCTATCAGGCTTGCTATCATGAACGAATTATAGATTATCGCTCTCTCCGTACAAGGCAGCTCTTTGGTCTGACCCTCTCCATAAAGAGTGCCCTCATACCATTCGACACTGTCAGGATCGCACGGATGAACCGTGTATATCCGACAGATCTGGCCGCCCATGCGCCCATCGATATAGATAGGCACATTCGGGTTATACTTTATCGCTTCTTGCCATACCCTTCTCCTGCTCTCCATACTGTCTACTCCAGAAATCACTGGACCGACAAGGCTCTGGTTCGTCACCCGTTCTATCTCTCCCCTGACTGTCAGCCCTGCATATTCCATGCAAGCATCCTTGATCGCTCCGACCTTGGTCTTGCCGATATCATTGAGCCGATAGAACTGATTAGGCAGATTATGGTTTTCCACAGTATCATCGTCATAAACAGTGATACCGCCTATACCCATCTTTGCTAATGCTAGGATCGTAGGACTCCCTATTCCTCCAGCACCGATCACGACCACTTTTACTGCTCCTATATCATCTGCAGAGATGATTCCGAGCTGTCTCCAATAATCGATCATTTCTTCCTTCGCTGCGATAACCTGAGCCGATGATCTACCAATGCCTGAGCGACATCAAAATCGAAAAACACTGGAAAAGGATTGACACTGCTGACTTTTTCACTGATTTCCTTCTTGACATCTTCTGTCATGATTAGATCATCAGAGAAATCGATCTTCAGTTCCAAGCCATCTATCGTCAGACGGAAAGGATCAAATATATCAAGACGGATCCTGAACTCCTCTGCCTTATTCCCCACTAAAGAAAGCATCCACTTGTTCCTGAACGATCCAGCCGTATGCTCATCAATATTGCTCCAGAAAACTGGCATATCGACATGAGAATGCCACCACAGCTTGATCCCTTCCGGATCGTCTCCATCAGTTACCATCTTGACGAGGAAATTGGAAAGATCCTTCGGAGAAAGTACTGTATTCGTCGCTGAGACCTTCTGCTCAAGCAAATAGACATCATGAATAACGAAATTGTTTCCAACCATGGAAACTCTCCCGAGTCCAGATACCTCCTCCTGACAATAACGGATATACATACACAACCGCTGCATTGCTTCGAACGATATCCGTACTACTGGTAAGATGATCTTCTCTTCCTTACGAATCATCACACATCACCCCGGTAGGCCAATCTACGACAGGCCAGTCGGTAATAGAAGTATACCAACTGTCCGAACTAACAGTCCTCAAGAACTTCATGACTATCTCAATCACTACCGTATACTGGTATTCCCCGATGAATTTCGCTATCCCACTAGAGACGTTTCCGAAACAACAAGACCCTTCGCTGATATGAGGATGATCATTTTCTTCATATTCCCGATTAAGATTGAAGACTCTGACATCTCCCTGATCAGTAAGGATATCGATCCTATACTTTCCTAACTCATAAGAATAACTGTCATAATCGACGACGATAGTCTCAGTAAAAACCATGACTATTCCATCTCCTACTATGACTAGCTCCACCCCTGGCAAGGAACGGAGATTGTTGAATTCATCGGTCAGGACTTGATCACTTTCAGAGCCAGCGCTGATCAGAGCATCAAGATGTTTCTTCGTGACGTCTCTCTTCCTTACCGACTCGACAATGCGCCTCTGATAATTCTTGATATTCTGCTCAGCCTCTTTGATTTCCTCAGAAAGTTCCTTGATGCCTAAGGCATACCTCCTACTGCATTCCTCGATATACGAGGGACAATAAGCAGCAGATATCTCCTGCAGATACTTCTCAGGATCGGCCTTATAGGCAGTATACCGATCAAGTATCTTCAAGAGAATTTCTCCAGTATGGTCCCCAGTCGAATGGACCAGATCGAATAAGATATACAATGTCGTACCGACTATCTCGGCCACGACCCTACCTTTCTCATCGATTATAGGCACCCCCAAGAATGAAGGCTTTATTCCATCATCCTGACCGTCGTCAAGCTCGAAAGAAAATACTTCATGGTACTTCTCAGTCCCTCTATGGGAACAAGCGCAGTAGAACCTTATAGAGAAAAGATCCTCTCCGAAATCAGCCTCCTCATCACTTCCATGAGGACAGCTTACCTCGATGGGTATTCCTGTCTTGATGGCATGATCCTCCAATATCGGCTCGATCATATCCCAAGCCTCGAAATTTGCACCGATCCTCCTGATCAGAGGCACACCCTCGATCAGAGAGACTCCTGGTAGATTCGTTTCCATTTCAGAAAAGCTCAACATCTTCAACTTGTCCAAGGCCACTTTCCTGCCTTCTTCTGGGAAGGTCAATCCGATGATCTCTTTTGGTACGGATATTGCGACCTCTGCGATAGGAATACCATTCCTCAAGAGAGATTCCTTCAATTCCCCATACCAGAACTCATCATCGTCCGGTTTTTCAATCAATAACCACAAAATACCACCTCATGATAACAAAACTTTTCAAGGTACGATCCTAAAGGGTTTTTCCCTCAAACTATTATATAATAAATTAAATCGAGCTTTTGTCAAGACAAACCCACAGAAGAAGATAACGATTCCTTGCAAGAATTGAACAAAAAAAGCGATTAATAAATAACCGCCCCAACAACTATCTTTACGATTTGAATTAAGATCTAAATATACTTTTTAAATATTCTGATTAATCAATGAGAATAACGTATCATAATCTTTTACTATTTCATCCTTAGGAATACCTCCTAGGATAGCAGCAAAATCCATATCGCCCATCTGACTAGCATCCTTCCCTTTTGTCCTTAAGAACTCTTTTTTACAATAGCACCTGAATTCATCCCTATCGCTGAAACTCTCTGGCTTCCTAAGCAAGATATGCCCTTTTTCCAGTAAGAAATACTCTGTATTGTATTCAGCCATTTGGACTAATTCATCCTTAATACGCAAAAAATCTTTGATACTATGACTATCATCTAGATCGCCATCTAATATGAATAAGAATGTTTTTTCAGGAAATTCTTTTTTCAGCGGCCTATATTTTGACTTGAAATCAGTAAGATCTCCAACACCATACATATTCCCATTAGAAACCACACTTTCTCCATTGAGAAAAAGATTAGTATTTTCATCGAATCTTACTCCTGAGAACTCTTCCCTGAAAAGGACCTTGGTCAGATATACGAATAATAAATAATCAGCATATCCTTCATATATTAAGGAATAAAGGCTTCTTAAATGGTATTTTTATCATGTAATAGATTATTTATTATCCGGTTGAACTCAATAGTATCAGGAACCCCTCCTAATACCCCCAACCTATATTTTTTCTTCTTATTATCTCTTTCTTCGATATCATAATCAGACACTCTATGTGCCGTTACTTCCATATCCTCATCCTTTTCCAATATATAAGCCTGGTCATTATATAATAAATCAAATGTCTCGTGATTATGAGAAGAGAAGAATATCTGTGCACTCTTAGTATTGATATTCTTATTCTTGAACAGGTTCAATATCAAGTTCTCCATATCAGGATGATAGTATTTACTAGTCTCGTCATAGACAAGGACTCCCCCTACTTTCAGCATTTGCAATATGTCATCGATATAAGAAATAAGCTCCCTTGTTCCAGCAGAGAATTCAGTCATTGGTAATTCGTTATAGAAATCTTCATATTCCCCAGTAGCCCTCACAGAATTCTGTCCATCTTGTCTGATTATCAGACGTCTTAATTTAGGCTCGAAAAAACTTGCAGCATTACTTATCCTTGTAATATATTGCTCCTTCTCCGCTTCATTAGAATTTCTCAGATATTTCAAAGAGACTGAAAGCAGTCCTTGTAAGTTACCTTGCCCTCTCTCCACAGATCTCTTATCCGTAATAAAGCAGAAACTATCCTTTAATTTCGTCAACTCAGCTACCCCTATCAATTCCTTCATATTTCCGAATACAGAAACATCTGAAGCATCGTCTAATAATACCGATAAGAAAGATGCACTCTTAGGAGCTACTATATTCTTAGATATGCTACCGATCCGCTTCAGGATATCATCATTGAAAAGCACCTCCATGCCTTTTCTCGAGAACAATTGCTTGCCATTCTTTCTTAATACCTCCACATCCACATCCTTTCCATCTCTTATATGGATCATATAACCATAGATATCTTTACCTAATACAAAATCCATCTCCATCTCTGTAGGCTTTAAATGCATATCCTTACAATAATTAGGAAGTAAGATATAGCTATCCAATATTGCTCCTTGACTCACCATCGGAAACCTATTTATCATTAACCTATTCATCACATCGATAACATTCAACAAGGTACTCTTGCCAGAAGCATTAGAACCATAAAAACCATTGATCAAAGATATCCTTTGATTGCCATTATTAAGATAACCTACTTTTTCTTTTTCCCCTCCCTCAATGAAACTTATTTCAATCGGATTCTTGATCCCATAGAAATTAGCTGCTTTTATTCTCGTTATTTGCATATTTCTAGCAATTATTTGTAATTTTATATAAATATACTCCCAATTATATGAAAAGTCAACATATTTTTAGCAAATAATTGTAAAAACCTCTTAATCCTCATATCTTTCCGACACACTCATGATATTACAAGTATACACATTCAATAAACATACATGAATGCTTGGGTTCTTAATGAATAAATAGAACAGACAATGATAACATCCACTAAAAGATCTAAAAAGAACAAATAAAAAAACAGATATTAGAATATATCTGCTATCTCCCGTTCTGTGCCTGAAATAGCAAGAACATTATCACCTCCTACCCACTTATAGTAGTGTTCGGAAGGTTCTCCATAGAGCCTCCCAGTATACGCAGTCCTGAAGACCACATTCCTTGGGATTATAGCCACGATCTGATCGCCGCTTCCCATCCTACCAGCATCGCCTTGGGCAATGACGCCAGATGTCAGGATTTCTCCTGGAAAAGCCTCATATCCACCCCCTTCGACTAACTCGTCTCCAGTGTGGACATTTCCACCCCGGTACCCGATCGAAGTCCTGAGAACGAATATCGCCCTCTCTTCAGAGCCCCGATCAACGGTAGCTATAAGCTTATTCCCACCATTCCTGGTCTTTCCGATCTGAGCAGCGAAAATCTTCATCTTCCGATCCATCTCCCAGGCCTTGAGAAGCTCAGGGGACATTTGGATCGTCAACACTCCTTGACCACGCCCTCGGCCGATCTCACCGACAATGACTGCCGGAATGACCATCTTAGCATTCTTGAGTTCGAAAGGTTCAACAGACACTCCTTTCTCGACCTTGCCAGTTTCTACTGTAAAGACCTTCATTTTTTTCCTTGACCATTATAAAATAATAGATTATATTTGTCAATAGTAATAAAAAATGAGCTTATAGCTCATCTAATTGATATATGCAGCCTACTTGGCTACTCTTACAATAAAAACCATTGACCATGGCTCCACTTTCTTCTTGTCCGAAGATGTCCAGAAGGTCTCCATCCCCTTCCATGCCAAAAATAGCGACTCGGATGGATCTTTCTCCACCTCTCAAAGGAATACTCCTTGCCATCAGGAGAGATTCTCTCATCTCCTTTTCCTCTACAGGACCGAAAAAGAACATAAGAATAAATTAGACCGCATTACTTCACTTGTCAAGCTTAGTCTTCTTCTCTTTCTTGACCGTCTTAGCTGTTGTCTTCTTCGTCGCTTTCTTCTTTTTTCCCCCCATGACCATCTCCAATTCCTTTACTACATATTCCCCCAGTTCCAACATCGCCTTGAATATCTTACTATCATATACTACATCATCGAAGATTACATATGCCTTATCACCTCCCATCCATAGCCTCAATCCGTCGAACCTATCATTATATACTTTCATAAAAGAAGGACTGAACATCCCCAAGGATTTGTAAGGGAAATCATTTTCCACAGTCAGGATATATTTCTTGCCCATTTCTCCGTTCATCGGCAAGAACCTCGGCTTCTTCATACCCTGCAGAGAATCCATATCGCCCCTAATCATCAATCTCGGAACGAACATGAAAGTCGGGGAATCACAATCGAGCTCGACTTTCAAGATAGTGATCGTATGATAGGAATCATTGATGACAGGAACAGTCTGATTTAAGATATAGCTCTTATGGTCAAAGAGCTTGAAAGTGATGATATTGGAAGTCTCCACTCCGAGCGGAGAATAGATCGTATCCACAGAACCGCTGGAAGAATACTTCAGATCATTCTTCTTGGCGAAGATCTCGTACCCATTGATCGTTTCCTTGAAGAATATCCTAGAAAAGATGAGGATCGGAATCAAGGACAAGAGATAGATCGGCAAGACGGTCGAATCCTTTGATATGTTCATGAGTAAAAGGACAGGGACAACGATTATTGCCATGAAATCGATCGAATACCTCACTAAGCTTTCAGACAACAAGGACTCCTCTTTCAAGAAGATCACCTTCCCTATATTTTCTATGTTCTTCAGCATTCTTATTGATATTATTATTAAAACTTCTTCAGAATCGCCTCGAACTCCTCATCAGTTGCCATCTCCCCTTTCAGGACCTCACAATCCTTATCCTTCCAATAAGGAAGCATGCTCATATTCTTTCTCACCATTTTTTCAGCAGTTCCTCTATCTGTCCCTACCTGTTCCATGAAGAACTTTACCCCTCCTTCGAAGATATCTTCAGCTCCTTTCACTTCACCTTTCTCATCGACACAATATAGGCAGAATTCAGAACTTTCATCACCCTTTGCAAAGTCTTCTTTTTTTAAGAGCGGCATGCCGCAAGCAGAACAATATTTCATATTATAGAAAATAATTATTATTAATTGATTATAGCCTAAAAGGATGAAGTTCACAAATTATCTTCCCTCCTCACGAAAAAGCTCGATAGTACTATCACTACTCCGAAAATGATGAAGATGGAAGCATACCCGAAATAGTAAATTAACAACCCTCCGATAAGCGCCCCGAAGGCAGTAGACAGCGGTGAGAATATCGTATCGACAGCTGCTGCTTCTTCAGGAAATCTTCTCAATCTTACCCCCATGAGCCCGCTTCTTCCAGAGTTAGCTATGAGACTGCCGATATTCTTCGCAATGACTATTATCGAAAGAGAGAAAAGATTCATGACCGTAGTCAACGATCCTAGGATCACTGAGAATAATCCCACTACCTTGCCACCCAAGGAAATATTATCAACGCTCCTTACTCGGTCGATATGCATATTTATAAGGAAGGATATCGGCAAGAACAAGAGACAGATGAGCGAATTGAAACCCAATACCTGATCCTGGCTAAGCCCTAGGTCCTTCAAGAATAGGACGAAGAAAGTATTATTGAATCCAGCAAGTATTAAGACTAAGAAAGATACTAGAACAGGAAAACCCATCTTATTGAACTTCATGCTATTGCCTACTTTCGCATAATTATCAAGGCACTCAGACAACTCCATCTCCGTGAAATTATCAGCCTTCTCTTTTCTAAGGCTTGAAAAAGCGAACAAGGATGCCCCTATCTGGACGATCAAGGAAGCTAGAAAGGCCCCCACGAACCCGACTTTCCAGATCAGCAATGCTCCGACGATCGGAGCGATAGCTTCCGCATATGAAGGAGCTGAATAGAACCAAGAAAAAGCACTATCCTTTTTCTTGACTTCTTTCCCCATCAAGAAAACACGTGAACTGACGAAGAACAATGCCCCAGATACCCCTAATAATATCTGTGCGAGATAAAAAGAGATACCAGGCACGGAAATAAGCATCAATAAAGAATAGATAGCATAACCGACCACTCCTGAAACCACTAATAAGGAAGGCCTTATCTTATGATTAAGATACCCTACTACTGGAGAGAATACAGCAAGTCCGATATATATCAAGAAACTAGTATATCCCACTTCAAGGATAGAAAAACCTTTCCCTACTAGATATAACGGGAAATAAATAGAAAATAATTTATACCCGAACATCAACAGGAAGTGGATCAATGTCACTTTTTCTACTAGACCAAAATTTCTCTTCTTACTCATCATGCAATGATTATTAATTTAAAACTATTGATATTTATTAGCACCGCACGTCCTATTCGTTCCTCCGTTTCTTCCATTTAAGGATACTACTTGAACAACTTATTTACTTTTTCCGTACTTGAATAATAGACATTTCTTCCTTGCTTGACCGAAGCCAAGAAGCCTTCCTCAAGAAGACTTTTCAGATCATTGATAGCAGTCATCTTCGAAACGCCATTTATATGCATATGCGTCTTAAGATTAGTCCTTCCACCCTGATCACCATGCAAGTACTGTAATAATTGGATCTGTCGCTCATTGAACCCATATCTCTCAGTCACGCCTTTCTTCATATCAGAATTCTTTTCCGCCTGTTGCTTCAAATACGTATCGAACTCATCGATTGCTAACCGTATCTTCCTGATATTATAATCCAAGAAATAAGTCAGATCATTATCATCCTGCTCACTATAGACATATGACATGATGTACCTCTTAACCGATCTCTTGATATTCTTTGACACTGGAAGATAAGAAAATCCCCAATATCCCTTCTTGAGCAGATACCAATAGAATAATGATCGTGCCAATCGTCCGTTCCCATCAGTAAAAGGATGGAGATAGCCGATCCAAAAATGCAACATTATTGCTTTTATGACTGGATGGATGAAAGAATCATTTTCCTCCTCATCATTAGCAAAACACATCAGCTCCTTCAGTTCCCTCTTCACGAAATCAACCCCTGGGGCCTTATGATATATTATTCCATTAACATCATCGTTTATATAGACCGTCTCATTATCATTTCTTAGTCTCGGCTTTTCACCCTGGGAATCAAAAGTATTCTTCGTGATCAAAGAATGCATGTCCATTATCATATCCATATCCATCCTCCTATCCTTATAATCACCCTCTATAGCTTTCATTATCAGATAGTTATTAAGGATCATCTGTTCAGACTGGTTAGTCGGTCTTCGTTGCTCCCTTAACATCTTCTTAGCCTCTTGCCTGCTCGTCGCTGCCCCCTCCAACTGAGAAGATGCTATGGCTTCCTCCATTATCCCTCTGACAATCAATCTCTGACTATCAGCCCTATACCCATCTTTTGGCAAGGACACCTCTCCTCCAGTATTCATATCCAATTCATGGAAGAACTCCTCGAAATAATCCAATTTCACCCATTTGAAATGATTTCCATCCTCATCCTTGATAGGAGTTTTCAGGCTTCTTGAATGCCTAGAAAACTTCACTATTTCCCAAAGAGATTCTTTTGACATCCCTTGAGGTGCAGGCTCTTTATACTTCATCTTATCAAAATACATATAACCAGAATCCCAAGAATCAATCTTCTTGACAAAATCAAGAACCTCTTCTTTCTGATGACTGAAGATCATAGCTAATTCTTTCATCTTCTCTTTCGGCTGCTTAGGTTTTTCCAGTTCAAAAATCATATAATTAATAGGTACAGTTATATACAAATTATACCTATTTAGCCATTATTTGTCAATTATAGGTATACATTATACCTATTGATACTTATTAGCACCGCACGTACCATTCGTTCCTCCACTACTCCCATTGCAACCCCAGCTCCACCAATAATACTGGCTATTAGGCGGTGTAAAGTTAGAATTCCAACGGGCAATACCTTTTGAAATACGGAATTCATCAATATATCCATTCCAATACTCACCAACACCAGGCCAAGACCACCATCCAATTCTTACTGGCTGAGATAAAGAAAACACAGGACTTCCAGTTATTGATTGAACAAGAGCCCCATCAATATATAATGAGAATGAAGTACCATTTCTAACTACTGCGACATGATACCATCTGCTTAAATCAAACTTAAAAGAAGTTACTTTTATCAAAAATGAATTAATATTAGTATCTTGTCCGTTAAGATGTACATAAAATTCCGAATTAACAGGAACATATCGAATAGAGACATAAGAATTCCCACTTTGGCTATTTACAGACTGAGAAAATACTCCCTGATTAGCAACATTGTTTGTACTATATAACCAAAAATCAATTGTAAAATCATTAGAAGCGATATCTAAATCAGCCGAATTTTGAAGAGATAAATAATCCCCAGTTCCATCGAAGTAAGCACTGGCAGAACCGAACTTCTTAGTAGTGGCTACGGTCTTAGTGTCTCCATACCTAGTCACAGTCTTCCCTGTCTGGTCATTGAAAGTGGTTCCGTTGTCAGTACCATCCATGTGCATGAGGAGAACAGTATTAGGATCAGTAGTGACAGTGGAAGGCGTTCCAGTACTGCAGGTATTGGTAGGAGTAGATAGGGTAACAGTATCATTATCAGTACCACAAGTTCCATTGATAGTAGTTATAGGAGTGTCTTCACTGTATAGTCCGGTAGAAGAATCAAAGGAATAATTATTAGCATTGGATAATCTAGAAGTGATGGTGAAATTGACTCCATCAGCAGATTCAT
>JAQWEU010000048.1 GCA_028704755.1 Minisyncoccota bacterium
TTATTACTGGTACTGTTCTGGAACAGGAGGCGGAGTCAATTCTGGGCAATGTTCAAGAACAGTAGCTCCTACTTGTACTTCTTGCGCTAGTTGGACAACTTGTTCCAATGGATTCCAGTCCTGTACCGCTCTCTCTCCATCAGGCTGTACTGGTGGAAGCGTGGCTACTACTCGAGGCTGCGGAACTGCTGGATCATGTAATAATGCTGCTACTTATGGATGTAATTCAGGAAGTGCTTTCAGCCAATACCAATCAGGTAACACTTATTACTGGTACTGTTCTGGAACAGGAGGTGGAGTCAATTCTGGACAATGCAGCCGAATTACGATCTCTATTTGTACTTCTTGCGCTAGTTGGTCAACTTGTTCCAATGGATCCCAGTCCTGTACCGCTCTTTCTCCTTCAGGCTGTACTGGTGGAAGCGTAGCTACTACTCAGACCTGTGGAACTACTGGAGTTTGTAATAACGGAGCTACTTATGGCTGCAGTACTGGAAATGCTTACAATCAATACTTATCAGGAAATAATTTCTATTGGAACTGTTCAGGATTGAATGGAGGTGCTAGTTCTGGGCAATGTTCAAGAACTGTGACTCCTACTTGTACTTCTTGTAGTACTTGGACAGCTTGTTCTAATGGATCCCAGTCCTGTACCGCTCTTTCTCCTTCAGGATGTACTGGTGGAAGCGTAGCTACTACCAGAGGCTGTGGAACTGCTGGATCATGTAATAATTCTGCTATCTATGGATGTAATTCAGGAAGTGCTTTCAGTCAGTCACAATCAGGCAATACTTATTACTGGTACTGTTCTGGAACAGGAGGCGGAGTCAATTCTGGACAGTGCAGCCGAACAGTAGCCCCTACCTGTACTTCTTGCGCTAGTTGGACAACTTGTTCCAATGGATCCCAGTCCTGTACCGCTCTCTCTCCATCAGGCTGTACTGGTGGAAGCGTGGCTACTACTCGAGGCTGTGGAACTCCTGGATCATGTAATAATGCTGCTACTTATGGATGTAGCGTTGGAACTGTATATAATCAATCCCAGTCTGGAAATACATATTATTGGAACTGTTCTGGTTTAGGTGGAGGAATAAGCTCTGTTCAGTGTACCAGAACAGTAGCCCCTACCTGTACCTCTTGCGCTAGTTGGTCAAATTGTTCCAATGGAACTCAGACATGTACTGTTCTTTCACCAATTGGATGTGCTGGGGGTAGTATCAGTACCACTAGAGGCTGTATAAATGCTACGGCTGGAAACTTCAAGACACCGTTCGATTTAGCGGCAGCTGGGTTGAGTACTGATCAGAAGAATCAATGCTTATGGTGTGATAATTATTATAGTGATGCTGTGCCAACAACAGAAGTATCCTTGACTAAGGGAATGGCTGGAAATAATCTGGGTTTTGAGTTCACTTATGTCAATAATAGTACTGATGTTGATAAGGTAATGATCGGATATGATTTCGTTATAACCAGCGAAGGGAACGACCCTGATAGCGTTCCTAGTTCATCAAAGATCATCGTCAGTAAGAATGAGTTACATAATCCTAATGAGGTAGTCAAGATTACAGGATTTTCAGCTAATCGAGCAGGATTCAATTCAGGGGAGGTATTGAATAATAATTCTACGAGAAAGGAATTGGCTTATGGGAAGACATATAATTGGTGGGTGAAGGTTAAGACCTCAAGTGCTACTTCTCAATGGATACCAGCAGGAAATGCATTTATGACTGCCGACCATCAATGGCCAAAAGTATCTGTTGCTTCAATAAATACTAGTGAAATAGCAGCAAATACAGTAAGATTATGTTCAACAGTCTTTCCTAGTAGGAATGGTATAGTGGATCCTTGTCTTGCTGCTTGTTGGAAGAAGTCTACTACGACAAAGGATGGAATCGTGAATGTTAATTTCAGTTTTTTTGATAAGGTGTTACAGCAGAAGCAATTACAATCTTCGGCATGGAAATGTTCCGTATGTTACAATACTGACGGAGAAGCGATCCTTTGCCAAGAATCTGCTACGACTATCGATGGAGGAAAGAATAGGTTCGAATGGGGGAAGACGACTACTAATTTCATATTCCCAAGCAGTACTTCGAATACAAGCTTGAAACCTTTCGAAGATGTTGATACTGATAATGGGATATATGCAAGGAATCCTTTCGTAAAAGTGATAAAGAATGATGCGAGTAATAAAGTAAAGTTGAAGATCAGAGGATCTGAATGTCCATTAGCCACTGGGTTAGAGGCTAAGAGCATCAGGCCGATATGGTCAGAGAAATAGTTTGATAACCAAAGACTCAGTATCCCTACTGAGTCTTTTTAATAAAAAAACTAATCTTTATGATTAGTTATTTGCGAGAAGGTCTTCCTCGTCTCCTTTTAGGTCCATAAACGGGAAGCTTCTCTATCTTATAAGTCTCTTTATCTGAAGGATGTGTCAGTTCTTCAAGCATGATTTCCATGTTCTGGATAGATATTCTAATGATTTGAATGTCTTGAATCGAAGGTGTTTCTTGGATAAGGGGTTCAGTGAAAACTTCTTGATTATTCTCTATCAGAACCTTATTAATCTTGATGATTTCTTGTTCTTTTTCTTCGAGCAGCTTTTCCAGCATGCTCAGGTCTACTATTTTTTCTTTGATAGTTTCTTCTAGGTGTTTCAGTTCATTTTTTAGTAATATGATCGACCTATTGAGACCCTTTATTTCTTCTTGTTCATCCTTATCGAGATCATCTTCTTGGGCTGATTGATTTTCCTCATTATAATCTAGGAATATCCTTTGTATCTTGAAATGATTCTTTTCTGAAATGTCTCCTTTTTTCATATTATCCTTGATCAAGCCATAGATCCTTTCTTGGAGGATATAATTATTCGTGTTCTCGTATATGAATATGAGGTTCTCAATAGGGTTTCCAATCTTGATAGATCTGTTTAGAAGTTGTTCATTGATAAAGGAATTTAATCCAGCAAGGTGGTCAAGAATTGATCTTATCTCTTTATAATCCTTGGCTTCGAAACATTTTTCGATAAGCTTTCCTATACTTTTTTCGCAATAGGATGTTTTAAGGGCTGTTAAGCAGATTATGAGCATCGCATTAGGAGTGGTTGCCAGTTCGAACATCTTTTCAGAAATGGTTTCTTGAGCTGTTCTAAGCTTTCTTTCCCAGTCTTCAATTGAAAAAGTCATAATCATTCTCCTTGTTTTTAATGAACAAGTCCATAAAAACTACTTATTTTATAATGTAAAATGAGAGTAGTGTCAAATATCTCAAGATCTTGAGCATTGATTTCTGTCAATTTTGCTATTTTTTTGTTTTTATCGTATAATGCGAGTAAGATTATGGATCAGAAATTCAAGAGCAGAGCAATAGGTTTATCTTTCGTATTCCTAGTATTGTTAGGGATTAATTTTTTTATGGAGAAGAATATAAAGGATTTTTTCTATTCACGATCAGCCGTAGTCCAGGGATTGGTCTGGCAGGTAGCTGGGGCTTTTGCTTTTTCTAATCAGGATCAAGTCACCAAGACGAGGAATCTGACCGAAGAGAATCAGAAGTTATTAGTAAGCCTGGCTGAATTGAATGCACTCAAGGAAGAAAATATTTTCCTAAGGAGTGCTCTTAATCTCAAGGATCTGAGTGGGCACAATTTCGTTGATGCGGATGTCATGGGTGGAGCAAGATTCAATGGAGTGGGATTTGATTATGACGATTCGATCCTTATCACAAGAGGGAAAAATGATGGTATCCGAAAAGGTTTTTCAGTGGTAACTGCTGATAAGCTCTTGGTGGGAAAAGTTTCAGAGGTTTATGATAATTATTCACGAGTAGTCTTGTTTACCGATAAGAACAGCATTGTCGATATCCAGATAGCGAAGGAGAAGACTTTGCCTAAGAAAGAGGTCATTCCTGAACCAGAAGCAGTTAATCCGCCGGAAACAGATGATAAAGCCGTTGAGGGGGATGCTAATGGAGTACAAGTCCCTAATATTGATACGCTTCCTAGCGATAGCCAAATCGTAGATCCTAAGAAAGAAGTCGAGAACGAGGTGGTAAAAAATACATATATCATGGAAAGGACGGTGGCAATAGCTAAAGGAGAGGGCAGTCTCAAAGCTTCTTTGGATATGTTCCCTAAGGATGTTGATCTTGAGGATGGCGCATTAGTAGTCACTAGTTCCTTGACTGGTTCTTATCCGTCAGGTTTTGTGGTGGGAAAGATAAAAGATCCAAAAAAAGTGGATACTGAGGCGTATAAGCAGGCAGAGATAGTCCCTGCTTTCGATCTGAGACTGTTGAATAAGGTACTCATACTGAAAGATGTCGAGATAATCAAGAATGAGTCGAATGAAGCAAAGAAATGATCAGGGATATTCTAAAATTCTTACTATTCTTCATCGTCTTCCTGTTATTGACTTTCTTTGATTCTAGTTTTTCTAATGGATTCTCATTGGGAATGATGCCGATATTGTTAATAATAGCCGTTTATAACTTCTTTGAGAAATCAAGTTATTTCTTCGGGATATTCATCGCGTTCATAGGGGGGATAATGATCGATATTTATCCTTCTCCCTATTTTTTCGGACTCTATGCCTTGAGTTTCTCATTCTTGTCAATCTGTATTAAATTATTAGTAGATAGATATGTTAGGGTTTTCTAAAAAGAAAAAAATAAGGAATAAGGAGTTCTTATCAGAGGATTTTTTCCTGGATTTCATGATAAATAGGAAAGATGATGAGAGTGAAGGGAAAAAGAAGAGGACATCTCAAGAATTCAGTTCAATGGAAGTCGCCTTAGCGAGGAAGAATTTTGTTATTATCCTTTCTGTTTTTGGCGTAGTCATTGTTTTTTTCTTGTTGTCCTGCCTCTACTATCAAACGTTTACTTATGGGAATTATTCTCATATGGCTGAAAGGAATAGATACTTGTCCAGTGAGATCGATGCCCAGAGAGGTATCATCTATGATAGGGAGATGTCCCAAATAGCTTTCAATTCGACTGGTTTCGATCTCATGTATAGGAAGAACGATAAGGGTAGTGATACTGATTTCGATAGAGAAGCTATGGAAATAGCCAAAGTATTCAATAAGAGTCCTGATGAGATAAGGAATGTCGTCAAGGATAAGTCAGAGAAGCTGAAGAATGAGAATGAATTCATTGTAATAGATAATCTCGAGAAGGATAAGACTATCATATTGAAGACAAGGACAGATAATTTCAAGTATTTCTATGTAAAGAAGAGTAAGGAAAGGCAATATGCGGATCCGATAGCCTTTTCCCATATACTGGGGTATTATTCGAAGAAATCTGATTCTGGTGGATGGGGAATCGAAAGCAGGTATAATGAATATCTGAAAGAGATCCCAGGCATATTCAATAAGGAGAGAAATGCTAAGGGCGAGATGATAAGCGAGGAATTATTGAAACCTTCCCAGTCTGGAAAGAACTTGGTCCTGAATCTAGATAAAGGTACTCAGGAAAAAGCTGCTCAGGTAATAAGGGATATCGTTGAGAAGTATAATGCAAAATCGGGAACAGCTATAATCGCTGACGTCAATACGGGAGGAATAATAGCGATGGTCAGCTGGCCTACGTTTGATGCAAACGCCTTATCAAAAGGATTGACCAGTGAGGAGTATGAACAGATGGTCAAGGATAATAAGCTGTCTTTCTTCAATAGGGCTATTTCCGGGGAGTATTCCTTGGGTTCTACGGTAAAACCTGTCTTAGGACTTGCTGGATTGCAAGAAGGATTGATAAAGCCGGATGATAGTCTTATGTGTGAAGGGAGGATCGCTTTGCCGGGGGGAGGCTATAAGAATGATTGGACTGCTCATGGATATACGGATCTCAATAAGGCAATGTCTGAGTCTTGTGATGTCTATTTCTATATACTCGGAGGGGGTTATGGTAATAAGAAGGGATTGGGAGTCCAAGGAATGAACAAGTATTATGACTTATTCGGTTATGGTAAATCTACGGGGATAGATATCGATGGGGAGAAGAAAGGTTTTCTTCCTGATCCGCAATGGAAAAGGAATAAATTCAATATGGGCTGGTTCGTGGGAGATGATTATAATGTATCGATCGGGCAAGGATATTTCACGGCTACTCCTATACAATTGACGATGGCTACAGCAGCTATTGCCAATGGGGGTAAACTGATGAAGCCGAAGCTCGTCAAGGCAGTCCTTGACTCCCAAGGTAATGAGATCGAGAAGTTCGAACCTGAGGTGGTCAGGACTATCCCTGCTAGTAATGATAATTTTACCAGAATAAGGACAGCGATGAGGGAAACGGTCCTGTCTCCAGCAGGAACAGCAAGAGGACTCCAATTGATGCCTGTCAGTTCTGCGGCAAAGACTGGTACTGCTCAGACTTCGAAGAAAGAAGTTTATCACAATCTTATTACCATATTCGCCCCATATGAACAGCCAGAAGTCTCAATAACTGTCATTATCGAGAGCGCTCCTTATGAGATGAATGCAGCGAATATGGCTGCTAGGCAGATAATGTCATATTATTTCGGGGAGAGGTTGAAGAAGAAGGAAGAGGCGAAGAATGATGATAAGGGTGATCAGGCAGAACAGGTCATTCCAGAAATAACTAAGCCTGATGGAGCAGAACCGATGCCTGGAGAAGGTGGGAACTTGGAAGAAATAATCATTCCTCAAAGGATAGAGGAAGAGGTTAGAGAGTAGTCAATTCTTATCGAATATCGTTAATACGGAGCAGTGTGTGGGTAAGCACACTTGATTATAGGGGATATTGTGATATGCTTATGTATATTTCAATATTTAATTAGTCGGCTCTGTGAGGTCTATTTTTTTTAAATAATGAAAGATAAAAGATAATTAATTTAAAGCAAATCTTATGGAAGAAAAGTATATAAGCCAAGAAGGTTTAGACAAATTAAAAAAAGAATTAGAAATCCTTAAAAAAGACGAAAGGATAAAGATCGCAGAAGAACTGAAGACCGCAATCTCTTTCGGTGACTTATCAGAAAATGCTGCCTATGATGATGCAAAAGAGAATCAGGCTCAGTTAGAGGCAAGGATTATTGAACTTGAAAAGCTGATCCATAACGCTAAGATCATCAAGCATCAGAAGAAAGGCTGGGTGGAAATCGGCTCATTAGTCGTACTTAATGATGGGAAAGGAGATAGTTCTTATCAGGTAGTGGGCGAAGAGGAGGCTAATCCAATCGAAGGCAAGCTATCTTTCAAATCTCCCTTAGGAGCTGCTTTGATCAACAAGCCGGAAGGTGCTAAGGTGAAAGTAGAGACTCCAAGAGGTATATTGGAGTATAAGATTATAAGGATTAGTTAAATTTATTGAAAAAACATGTCTTTAACTGAAGAGTCAATTAGAAACAATAGGATAGAGAAGGCTAAGAATATAAGGAACTCAGGATTCGATCCATATCCTATTGAGATCAAGAGGACTTG